>USOR01000303.1 GCA_900556425.1 uncultured Coriobacteriaceae bacterium | reverse complement strand
TGAGCTGTGCGAGCACGGGCTTGAATAGCGTATGCCGCGCAAGGATGCGGCTGAAGCGCCTCTGCCCGTAAAACGCGCACCAGTGCACACATGGGTCGGCATATGAGACATGGTTGCAGACGTAGACGACGGGTTCGTCGCCAATGGCCTCGAGGTTTTCGATGCCACGTATCTTCCAACGAAAGCACACCTTGAGGATGGGGCGCACGAAGTACGCCGCCACGTAGATGAACCAGTTGTGCGGTTTGCCTTTGGGAACCCAGACGCCCGAGTCAAATATCTCTTCGAGAGACTTCATGCCCTATTGTTCCCCTCGCGCACCGAGCGGGCCATTTCCACGATCGCATCGCATACCTCGTCGATGCTCATATCCGTCGTATCGAGCTCACTGGCGTCATCTGCCGGTTTGAGCGGCGAAGTGGCACGTGTGCTATCGGCCTTGTCACGAGCAATGAGGTCGGCGAGTATGACCGACGGGTCCGTGTCGCCGAAACCGCGCTCGGCATTTTGCAACGCACGGCGACGTGCGCGTTCCTCGGGACTTGCCGTCAGGAAAATCTTGAGGTCCGCGTTGGGAAAGACGACCGTCCCGATATCGCGGCCCTCCATCACGATGTCATCATGCGCGGCGATACGACGCTGTTGCTCCACGAGGGCCGTGCGCACCTCGGGGATGGCCGATACCGGGCTGACGGCCTTGTCGACCTCTGGCGTGCGAATCGCAGCCGTCACGTCAACGCCATCGAAGGAGACGGCGCTGGCAACGGGATTGCCCGGCTCGTGCGAGAAGACAATGGGAACCTCGCGCGCAACGGGCTCAAGTGCAGCGGCATCGTCAAAACCGATGCCGTGCTCGATGGCATAGAAGGCGATGCAGCGGTACATGGCACCCGTGTCAAGGTAATGAAAGCCGAGCATGCGTGCGACGCGCTTGGCAATGGTGGATTTGCCGGAACCCGCAGGCCCGTCGATAGCAATTATCACAAACTGCTCCTTAGCTCATCTGACGTGAGGTCAGTGTACCATCTCAGCGTTTCAGACTCTCCATGTCGACGAAGAAATCAGGCCACGAGACGCAGACGCACTCGACGTCATCCAGCTCGACATCGACGCCGAAGAGCTCGCCTGCAAGGTACCAGGTCATCGCAAGGCGATGGTCGCCATACGTCGGAAGCGAGATATGGGGAGGCATGTCGCCTAGGTCACCGGCCAAGCCCACGATGTGCAGGTCGTCGCCATCGGCATAAGCCGTAACGCCGAAGGCTGCAAGCCCCTCGATGATGGCAGTCATGCGGTCACATTCCTTCACGCGCAGCTCGCCACATGACTCGAAGACACTCTCGCCACATGCCAGTGCCGCGGCAATGGCGAGGATGGGTATCTCGTCGATGAGCGTGGGAATCTCGTCCGGCAGGACACGAGTCGCAGTAAGCTGCGGCGTATAGGCAACGTGTACGTCACCCACGCGCTCGCGCCCTTCCGTACGCTCGTCTCGATACGCGAGCGCAGCTCCCATGCGACGCAGCACCTCGAATGCGCCCGTGCGCGTCGGATTAAGCGCGACCTGCTCGAGTGTGACATCGGAGCCAGGGGAAAGCACGGCGGCAACGGCGACGAAGGACGCCGAGGAGGGATCACCGGGAACGGACATGTCATGCGCGTGCATGCGCGCGGGGCCTTCGACAGATGCCGTGAGGCCGTTCACCTCGACATCGACGCCAAAGGCAGGCAAGAGTAGCTCCGTATGGTCACGACTTTTCGAGGGCTCCGTAACGGAGGTCGTTCCCTGCGCCTGTATGCCGGCAAGCAAGATGGCTGACTTCACCTGGGCCGAAGCTTGCTCGGTCATGAGCCGTGCAGCATGCAGGCCCTGGTTTGAAAGAACACGGACGGGCAGATGACCCTCGTCGCTCTCGAACGCCGCGCCAAGGCGGCGTAACGGCCCCATGACGCGCTCCATGGGACGTCGGGAGAGCGAAGCGTCACCGATAAGCGTCGCGT
>USOR01000302.1 GCA_900556425.1 uncultured Coriobacteriaceae bacterium | reverse complement strand
CGCCTCCCGTTGCAGCCGCTCCAAGGATGCCGACCAAATAGCGATCGGTCTTCTCCTGATCGACGTATGCCTGCAGGACATAGCCCGAATCCGGATCGACCCAGGCCGAGGTGTCGTAATTCGAAACCGTCGTGCCGTCAGCGACGACCTTTTGCGTGCCGCTGCCGAAGACGAGCACTTCGTCGGGCGTGAGCACCTGCAGGCTGATGAGCTCGCCGAGGTCTGCGGTATCGAGCGTCCAGGTGTCAGGGTCATGCACGATGGTGACGTTCTCGGCGATGGCCGCCTTGACGTCATCGGCGACCTTCTGGGCGGTGGCCGGCCTGATGTGCATCGGATCGGTCTTCATCGGAATGACAAAGGAGAAGTTATCGGGCGAGAACGCGCTCGCACTGAAGCGCTTGATAAAGGTGGGGGCATCGACCGACCAGCCATCGCTACCGTTGGCAACGGAGACGGCGCCATCCTCGATGCGTATGGTGCTATCCACAATGGGCAAACCGATCTCTTGGTTGATCTCCGTCGCAAGTGCATTGAAGCGCTCGTCGCGCACGGAGACGGTGGCGTCGAGATGCGTGCCGCCGAACCAGGAAAAGAAGCGCTCGGCGACGAAATTGCCCTGACGACCCACGAGATAGGCCTCCTCGGCAAGCGCTTCGCCATCGACGTAGGCACCGATGGTCTCGGCCGTTATGTTCCATTTGTCGATCGTGCCGTCATCGTTGATGTCCGAGCCCGCCGCCGTCTCGTCGGCATGAGCTTGCTCGATGCCACCTGACGGAATCTGCGCCCCATCGGCCGAGGCAATATCGGCACTCTCATAAATGGTCACGTGCGCATTGGAGAGCTTGGGGGAAAGTTCCTCGTTGATCTTGGTGGCGGCATCCTGCACGCTCATGCCACCAACCTCGATACCCTGCACGGAGACGCCAGGGTGAATCCTGCCAAACGAGGAGAAGATGTCGACGCACGTGTATATGAGCAGAAGCGCGACGATGATGAAGACCGGGATCATGATCTGGAGGTGCGACTTGGTATAGGCGATGAACTCGTTCGAGGTGCTTGGGGTGCGTGCTGCGGGCATGCCCTTTTCGCGTGCACGGGCATTGGGACTTGCCGCCTGCGTGCGGGAGAAGCGCCCGAACGCGTTGCGCGCGGACTGAGCCGAACGAGCCTTCGATTGTTGATCACCGCCGATTGCGTCAAAACCCTGCGTGGTAGACGAGCCGCTCTTCGAAGCCCAGGGAGAGGACGAGCTGCTGAGACGGCTCGGCGCGCTTGAGAGCGTACCGGCCTTGCTCGCCTTCGAGGTGGTGGTCGTGCGCGGAATCTTTGAGGCGCGCGTGGCCTTGGGAATACGCAAGGTCTTCGATGACTTGGGAACTTTTGCCGCCTTCGCGGGTTTCGAAGCCTTGGGAATGGCCTCTGCCTTGGGGGTTTGCACAGGCTTGGAGGCAGGTTGCTTCACCGACTTGCGTGCCGTCGGCTTGAAGGCAGACGCACCCGATGCGGGTCGCATTCGCTTGCTGGGCTCTGGCTTGTTAGTCGAATCGGTCACCTGTGCTCAAACCTCTTCTATCGGGCAATATGTGACTGCTAAGAATACCACCAATGACACGAGAGGTACCCTGCATAATTAAACGATTAAGCAAAATTTAATTCTCCTGCGCAAAAGCTGCACAGAACCTTGATATGCGCTGGTCAGGATGCTTTTGCGAGAAGGCGAATGCCCTTTATGACATAGATGATGAAGGCGATTATCGAGCAGATGAGACCTGCGTAGACGAACCAGATGCCGAGCAGGGCATCGTTGCAGCCAAAACCGGGGAGCCACACAGGCGCATCGGCAAGCCCGAGACCGGGAAGCAGAGGCATCCCGAGCAGGAGGAAGCAAAAGCCAATCATGATGAAGGCGGTTGCAAACTTTCCCACATAGACGACCGGCGGAACCTTGCCGACCCTGGCGAGCAGATAGCGTCCCCCGAGCAACAGGCAGAGGTCGC
>USOR01000301.1 GCA_900556425.1 uncultured Coriobacteriaceae bacterium | reverse complement strand
TTTCGGGAATCGTGGCACCATGGTACTTCTGCCCATCGAGCCACAGACCGCAGACAGCCTGCCCGTCACTTGCAATCGTGAGCGTACCCACGGGCGATTCGCATTCACTGCAATAGAACATACATGCCTCCTTGGCTCCTCGCATGCGTCATCCAGAAAGAGAGTCCCAAAGCGCCAGGACCGCATAGCTACGCCACGGACGACAATCCTCGACCAGCGCAAGCCGCTCCTTCGGCGTGAGCTCGGGCAGCGCGTGCGCAACCCCCGCGTCGGTCTCGAGAAACGCGTCGGGATAGCTCATGGTACGCATAGCGATGTAATTGGCAGACCACGGGCCGATTCCCCGTATTCGAAGAAGCGCCTCCATCTGCTCCTCTGCCACGGCGCCGATATCCAGGTCGAGCTCTCCCTCGTCGATGGCCGTCGCCATCGCGTCGATGGCACGTGACCTCGTCTTGATCAGGCCGAGTTCTCCGAACGCGTCCTCGATACTCGCAAGCGAGCGCACATCGGCGACGCGGGGCCATGCCCTGTCGAGTCCCTCGATTCCCGTCTCGATTCTCTCGCCGTAGCGCTCGACGATGCGCCCCGCGAGCTTGTTGGCCGCTCGCACGCTAACCTGCTGTCCGATTACCGCACGGCAGGCTATCTCGAACGTGTCGAAACAGCCGGGTACCCGGATTCCGTCGATACGCACGCTGGGAACGGCCTCCTCGAGCGGCAAGAGCGCCTGCGAAACCACCACGGGATCGCTGTCCGTGTCGAACATGCGCCGCACGTGGGCGATCACCTCGGAAACCGCGGGGACAAGCTCATCGGACATCGTGACGACAAGTTGGTTGCCGGCTGAATCGTCCTAAACCCGTACCCACCCGCATGCGACGTTTCCGTCATGGCCCTCAAGCCGGACCGTACGGGTATACGACACGTCATCGACTAGCTCGACATGCGCAAGCGCACGGTCCCGGAAGAACGCAAGCAACTCCGAGAACCGATATGGTGGCCGATAGCTCAGGTGTGACACGAGACACGACACGGGAGACACCTCCGATGCAATCGACACCGCCAGCGTTTGCGACCCTGTACGGCACTAAAGGCTACCACGAATCACGGGCAAAAGCTCGCTTAGCAAGACCAGCGAAGTCGTGTTTCGTCAGTCCTGGAGCTCGTCTTCGAGCGCGCGGCGACGCTTGATGGCATCGTTGATGGTGAGGGCGATGGCGACAAAGCCAACGGCGAAGCCCATGAGGAAGAACACCATGCCGATGGCAAGGTCACCGAACCATGCGACGTTTTCGATGCCGACAATCTGGATTTCCGCCAGGACGCGCATGCCGCACGTCAAAACCCCAAGGACCGCCCCGCAGAACAGCGCGAAGCTGGCAACGTAATCCCAGGGAATGCGATCCACCTCGGCATAGCGCTTGTAGCTCGAAAACGCCCCACCGCGAATCTGCATGCCCACTGACGCAAAGCCCGCGGCAAGAATCGTCAGTATCAGCAGAAGGTCAACGGGGACGACGGACGCGCCAAGGGGCGTGAGCACGGGATGGTCGGTGGTGTTTGCGACCTGATTCACCATAATCCAGTAGTACAGGCTCACGGTCGGCCCCACGAGCAAGATATAGGATGCGACCTTCATCGACTTGTTTTCCTCGGCCTCGAGGCGCTCGTCCTTCGGGCCCATGCATTCGTTCCATTTTCGAATCAAGTACATCGTCATTCCCCCGCTTTCCAGAATAGGTCGTCCAGCGTCTTGCCGAGCGTTTTGCAGATGGCCGTGCAGAGTTTGAGGCTCGGGTTGTAGCGCCCCGCCTCGATGAGTCCGATGGTCTGCCGTGTTGCGCCAACTGCGTCTGCAAGTTGCTGCTGAGAGAGCCCCGCATCTATGCGCGCCTGCTTCATGCGCTCGTTCTTGCTGTTTTCCAATAGAAATACCGCCTTTGAGATAATGCAATATATATCTTGCATGACAATTATATATTGCATTTTCCTCTTGTAAAGAAGATTCTTATCTCTAA
>USOR01000300.1 GCA_900556425.1 uncultured Coriobacteriaceae bacterium | reverse complement strand
TATGTCGCAAGATGGAATCGATGACCGTCTTGCCGGTGACCCCCGGGATGGGTGTCTCGCCAGCCGGATACACATCCATGACGATGATGGAGTCCGCCTCGTCGAAAGCCGGGCCGAACTCACGCGCGAGTGACTCGGTGCGCGAGTAGCGATGCGGCTGGAACAAGACGTGCACGTGATTGAAATCGAGTTTGGAGGCAGCCTCGATGGTTGCCCGAATCTCGGTGGGATGATGGGCGTAGTCATCGACGACGACGACGCCACCTTCCTCGCCGACGAGGTCGAAACGCCTGCGCACGCCAGAGAAGGTCGCGAGCGCGCGGGCCGCCTGCGCGACATCGAGACCGCAGGCCCACACGACACCGAGCACGCCCGTGGCGTTGAGGACGTTGTGACGTCCGGGATTCTTCGTAATCTCCGTCTCGACGCTCGTGCCATCGGGGAAGCTCACGGTGAAGGCATAGCCGAGACCGCGTCTGCCCGTAACCTCGAAGCAGACGTCGCAATCGGCACTCCCCTTCTCGCCGTAAACGATGGTTCGCTTGCCAACTCCACGCGCAACCTGCGCAAGTCGTGGATTGTCCGCGCAGACGACGGCAGCGCCATCGTCAGGCAGTAACGAGAGAAAATCGGCGAAAGCGTCGTATATCGCCTCGAGGCTGCCGTAATGGTCGAGATGGTCGGGCTCGATGTTTGTCACGAGCGCGACGTGTGGGGAAAGATGCACGAAGGAACCATCAGACTCGTCGGCCTCGACGATGTAATACTCGCCCGCGCCGCTCTTGGCATTGGTGTTGTAGCCATCGACCGTGCCGCCGATGACGAAGCTCGGATCGAGCCCCATGCGATCGATGGTCGTCGCAAGCATCGAGGAAGTAGTCGTCTTGCCGTGCGTGCCAGCGCAGGCAAGCGTCTTCTTGCCCTCCCCGAGCGAGGCAAGCGCCTGAGAGCGATGCCATACGGGGATACCGCGCTTGCGCGCCGTGGCGAGCTCGGGATTTCTCTCGGGAATGGCACTCGAGATAACGACCGCGTCAAGATCATCCGCGAGATTTGCCGCATCGTGCCCGATCATGACCTCGATGCCCGCATCCACCAGACGCCTGGTGGCACGCGACTCCTTCATGTCCGAGCCGCTCACCTCCACGCCGCGTGACTTGGCGACGAGCGCAATGCCCGACATGCCAACACCACCGATGCCGATGAAGTGTATCTTCTTGGGTTTATTCACCATTGTTCCCTCGTGCGCATTGTTCGACCATATCGGCAAGACGCATGCGCGCGTCCGAGCCGGAGAGTTTCTTACAAGCTTGCTTCATGGTATCACGACATGCGGTATCGTCGAGAAGACCTATCACCAAATCAGCAAAGCCTGCCGTCTCCACCTCGGAATCGGGAACGAGTCGTGCAGCACCGAGCTCCACGCATGATTGCGCGTTGAGCGTCTGGTGATCTGCACGTGCGTGCGGATAGGGAACGAGCACGGCCGGAACGCCAACCGTCATGATCTCGGCAAGGGAGGTCGCACCGGCCCTGCTGATGACCAAGTCGCTTGCGGCAAGGACCTCGTTCATCGAGTCGATATAGGGCGAGACGCGCCAACGTTCGCGCTCGACATCGGATAGGTTGAGCTGAGAGAGCACGTTCTCGTAGTCGCCCTCGCCCGTGGACTGAATGACATGCAGCCCGTCGATGGCAAGCAGGCGTTCCTTCATCTCGCAAATCGCCTTGTTGATGTGCTGCGCACCAAGACTGCCGCCCATGACGAGCAAGACGGTCGCATCGTCGGGAATGCCGAGCGCCGCTCGAGCCTGCTCGCGCGTGCAGTTCTCGAAGGAAGAGCGTACGGGATTGCCAAGTACGACTGGCTCGCAATGGGCGCCCTCGATGCCCTTGGCGCTTTCCGCGTAGGTGAGCGCGATTGCCGTGGCGTGCTTAGCAAGGTAGACGTTTGCCATGCCGGTCACGGAGTTCTGCTCGTGAATGACGAGAGGGATGTCCATCTCGAAGGCGGCCCTGCCCACCGGAATGGATACGTAGGCCCCAA
>USOR01000299.1 GCA_900556425.1 uncultured Coriobacteriaceae bacterium | reverse complement strand
TATGAGGTCGGCCGTGTTCCATGCAGGGACTTGCTTTCGCACCCGACGCGCCGTTTGCACGATGCTGCTGCGGAACTCGCGCGCACAGACCGCGCGCTCAGACAGTCCTCGCAAACCCGCATCGTGCAAACGTCGCGTCTGCTCAAGATGCCCTGCATGGAACACGGCCGACCTCCGCTCTCGCACCGCCATTCCATATCGCGAAATTTTTCCTTGTCACGTCGGGGTTCTGCTAGTAGACTATTAGCGTTTGCCCCCTCGTGACGGTTCTTTTCCCTTTCCCGCACGATACGGGCATGTCAATGAGTAATGAAAGGTACGAACATGTACGCGATTGTTAAAACCGGTGGCAAGCAGTACACCGTGAAGCCGGGCGATGTGCTCGACGTTGAGAAGATCGAGGGTGAGGCCGGCGACAAGGTCTCTCTCGACGTGCTCTTCCTCAACGACGGCTCCAACGTCGTCACGGACGCGAGCGCTCTTGCCAAGACCAATGTCATGGCCGAGATTCTCGACCAGCATAAGGGTGACAAGCAGATCATCTTCAAGTTCAAGAAGCGCAAGGGCTACAAGCGCACGCGCGGTCATCGCCAGCAGCTCACCCGCCTTTGCATCGTCGACGTGAACGGCACCAAGGCTGCTGCTCCGGCGCCCAAGAAGACTGCCGCAGAGAAGCCGGCCAAGGCCGAGAAGCCTGCAAAGGCCGCTAAGCCCGCCGCCGAGAAGCCCGCCAAGAAGGAGACGAAGGCCGCTCCTGCCAAGAAGGCCGACGTCGATTTCACCAAGATGACGGTTGCCGAGCTCAAGGATTACGCCAAGGAGCATGACATCAAGCTCCCGAGCGGTGCTCGCAAGGCCGATATCATCGAGACCATCACCAACGCAGAGTAGCGAAGGGGGCTGAAGACTTATGGCACACAAGAAAGGCCTCGGATCCAGTCGTAACGGCCGCGATTCCCACGCGCAGCGTCTTGGCTGCAAGCGTTTTGCCGGTCAGGTTGTCAACGCGGGCGAGATTCTCGTTCGCCAGCGCGGCACGCACTTCCATCCCGGCGAGAACGTCGGTCGTGGCAAGGATGACACGCTGTTCGCGATGGTTCCCGGCACGGTGAAGTACACCAAGGGTCTCAAGCGCAAGGTCCATGTGATTCCCCAGGCGTAACGCACCTCAAGCAATGCAGGAAAAGCCCCGTTGCCATATGGCAACGGGGCTTTTTATGTAGCTCGGTGCGTCCAGTGGTTTGGGACAGGGCGCTTTGATAGAATCTGTACTTTAAGACTCACCTTGAAAGGGCGGTTTCCACATGTGCGGAATCGTTGGTTACACTGGCACTGCTCCCGTACGCGACATATTGCTCGAAGGGCTGCGCAAGCTCGAGTATCGCGGCTACGACTCGGCGGGCATCGCCGTCGAGACGAACGACAAGATCAGCATCGTGCGACGTGTCGGCAAAGTCGAAGAGCTTGCCAAGGCGGTCGAAGACTGGGATGTCACCTCGACTTGCGGCATCGGTCACACGCGCTGGGCAACGCACGGTCGTCCGACCGAGCCGAACGCGCATCCTCACTCGGATTGCTCGGGCAAGATTGCCGTCGTGCATAACGGCATCATCGAGAACTTCGTGCAGCTGCGCGATCTCCTCGAATCCGAGGGCCACGTCTTCAAGAGCGAGACGGATACCGAGATCGTCGCCCATCTCATCGAGAAGTACTATGACGGCGATTTGATCGACGCTCTCGCACACACGACGGAGGTTTTGCAGGGCGCCTACGGCCTGGCCGTCATGCATGTCGATCATCCGGGCGAGATTGCGGTCACGCGCAAGGATAGCCCCATCGTCGTCGGCCTCTCCGAGGGCGACGAACCTGCCGCGCTCGTGGCCAGCGACATCGTTGCCATCATGGATTTCACGCGCGACGTCGTCTTTCTCGAGGACGGTCAGTACGCGCTGCTCAAGCCCACGAGCATCGATTACTTCAGCGCGCCGGGCGAGCCCGTCGAGCTCGAGACCATGCACATCGACTGGGACGCCGAGGACGCCGAGCGCGGCGGTTTTCCGG
>USOR01000298.1 GCA_900556425.1 uncultured Coriobacteriaceae bacterium | reverse complement strand
GTTGGGCGTCGGGTCGAGGATGTCGATGAGGCGCTTGTGCGTACGCATCTCGAACTGCTCACGCGAGTCCTTGTTGACGTGCGGCGAGCGGATGACGGTGTACAGGTTACGCTCGGTCGGCAGCGGGATGGGTCCGCTGATGCGCGCACCGGTCTTAGCTGCGGTCTCGACGATGAGCTTGGTCGACTTGTCGACGATCTCGTGATCGTAGCCCTTGAGCCTGATGCGAATCTTTTGCTTCTTGTTGGCCACTTAACTCAAACCTCCATATATCAAGCGGATTCGCGCTACTCGGCGCTGCCGCCAGCCTTCTTGATGATCTCCTCGGACACGCTCTTGGGAACAGGGCGATAGGAGTCGAACTGCATGTTGTAGGACGCACGGCCCTGCGTGGCAGAACGCAGGTCGGTTGCGTAGCCAAACATCTCGGACAGCGGAACGAGCGCGATGATGGCGGTAGCCGTGCCACGCTCCTCCTGGCCCTGAATCTGACCACGACGGGAGTTCAGGTTGCCCATGACGTCGCCCATGTACTCCTTGGGCGTCTCGACCTCGACGCTCTCGACAGGCTCGAGCAGGATCGGATCGGACTTGCGCAGGGCCTCCTTGATGGCCATGGAGCCAGCGACCTTGAATGCGGCCTCGGAGGAGTCGACATCGTGGTAGGAACCATCGACGAGCTCGACAGCGACGTCGAGGACGGGGTAACCGGCGATGACGCCGCTCTGCAGAGCCTCCTCGATGCCCTTCTCGACGGACGGGATGTATTCCTTGGGAATCGCACCGCCGACGATCTTGTTCTCGAAGGTGAAGCCAGAACCCGGCTCGCCCGGACGCATGTTGATGATGGCGTCGCCGTACTGACCACGACCACCGGACTGGCGGACGAACTTGCCCTGAACGTTGAGGACCTCATGGCCCGGCTTCTCACGGTAGGCAACGCGCGGCTTGCCGACGTTTGCCTCGACCTTGAACTCGCGGGTCAGGCGGTCGATGATGATCTCGAGGTGCAGCTCGCCCATGCCGGCGATGATGGTCTGGCCGGTCTCCTCGTCGGTGTGGACCTGGAAGGTCGGATCCTCCTCGGCGAGCTTCTGCAGACCCACGGCGAGCTTGTCCTGCTCGGCCTTGGTCTTGGGCTCGACGGCGATGTCGATAACGGGATCGGGGAAGTCCATGGACTCGAGGATGATGGGATGATCCTCATCGCACAGGGACTCGCCGGTCGTCGTGTTCTTGAGGCCGACAGCTGCGACGATGTCACCCGTGGAGCAGTAATCGACGTCATGCTGCTCGTTGGAATGCATCTCGAGGATACGGCCGATGCGCTCCTTCTTGCCGTTGTTGGCATTGACGACATAGGAGCCGGAATCCAGACGGCCCGAATAGACACGCAGATAGGTGAGCTTGCCGACGTAGGGATCGGTCATGATCTTGAATGCCAGGGAGGCAAACGGCTCCTTGTTGGACGGCTTGCGCTCCTCCTCCTGGTCCGTGTCGGGGTTGATGCCGACGACAGGCGGCACGTCAAGCGGGCTGGGCAGATAGTCGACGACGGCGTCGAGCAGCTCCTGGACGCCCTTGTTCTTGTAGGCGGAGCCCACGAACACGAGGTTGAGATCATTGGCGAGAACGCCAGCACGCAGGGCCTTCTTGAGTAGGTCGACGGGAATCTCCTCGTCCATGAGCACGAGCTCCATGAGCTCGTCGTCGTAATCGGCGGCAGCCTCGAGCAGCTCGGCGCGACGCTCCTCGACGATGTCAACGAACTCGTCGGGGATGGCGTCCATGGGCTCGGGGTAGGTCATGCCCTTGTCGTCGGCCTTGAAGTCCCATGCGGTCATGGTGACGAGGTCGATAACGCCCCAGAAATGGTCTTCCTCGCCCATGGGAACCTGGGCGGCGATGGCGTGGGCACCCAGACGGTCCCTCATAGTGTCGATCGCGTGGAAGTAGTTAGCGCCAATGCGGTCGTACTTGTTGATGAAGGCGATGCGGGGAACCTCGTAGCGGGAAGCCTGGCGCCAGACCGTCTCGGACTGCGGCTGCACACCGGCAACAGCGTCG
>USOR01000297.1 GCA_900556425.1 uncultured Coriobacteriaceae bacterium | reverse complement strand
GGCTCACCTCCATCTCGCCGCGTGCCTTGTCATCGACGGGCTGGCCGAGGTCAACTGGTTCGCCGCGCTCGTCGATGGGCTTGGGGTTGTACCAGCGTTCTATGGCATCCTTTGTCCTGCCGTGGTCGTCAATGCCGAGCGCAACATCGCGCACCGCGTTTTCGATGTTGACGTACCTCGGGTTTGCGAATGACTCGCGCAGCTCGTCCATCTCGCGGTCTATCTCGTCGGCGATGCGGACGAATAGATCAATCTCGCATTGATAGCACGGTTTGTTCGGGCATTCGTAGATTGATTTTTGTATGACGCAATACGCGGGGCCGAAAAAGTCCTTCGACGCTTTCGCGTAGCTCCGCAACTTTGCGCTGATTGATTCGGTGTTGTCGTTACTCATGGTCTTCCTCCCCCGCTTTCGCGATCATCTCGAGCGCCCTGCCCGTGCACACGGGCTGCCTGCCAACCCCGCGCTTCCGATGGCGTTCCATCATCTCGGCGGTCGGCACGCCGTCGTGCTGCCACTCGTACGTGCCGTCAGACATGCGCACCAGGTGCACGGGCTTGGCGCAGCCGAGGCAAGCCGAGCGGATGGTGCGGTAGTGGCGGATTGGCTTTTGTTTTGGCATGTGGTTATCTGGAACAAGTCGCTGACCTTGCAGTTGTTCCATTTCTGTTTCATGTTTACGCAGGTCAACGCCGTTTTTGCTTTTGGAACTTGGCACAACTTTCTCCTTATACTTATATATTTATTCTTTCTTCTTCTTTTCTTTAGGTTGAATAGACGGCTTCTTGTTCCCTTGTTCCACAGGTACCTTTGCTATATATTCCGAACTGCTGGTTTGCGTGGAACAACTTGTGGAACAAGTAGCGGAACGTCTGTATACAAAGGCGTGTTTTACTGGTTCCGTTCATAAACTCTCACCTTCACGCCATCGCGCCTCGACTGTCCCTTGAGGTTCAAATCCAGTTCCTCCCTGACGATTTTTGACACAACGAAGCTCGAAAGCGCCGTGCGGTTGTATCCATTTCGCTCGCACCACTTCACGTACATTCCGTACATCTCGTCCTTGCTCTTTCCCGTGATCTGGTAAGCCTCGATGCCGTCGTCGCGAATCCACTGGAGGGCCGAGTTGCTGCCCTCGGCTATGTCGGCCTTGGCCTCGTCGTTCGTGCGGTTCGGCGTGAGCCTGTTCTCCTTGATGACGTGGCACAGGACCTCGACGCCGAGCTTGCAGGCGTATTCGAGCGTCTCCTCCTTCGACATCTCGAATCCTATGTTCGGGTTGTAACTGGGGTCGTCACGCGTGAACTTCGCGTTGAAGCCGACAGCGAACAGGCGGCGCATGAAACCGTCCGATGTATCCGCGACACGGGGAAACGCGTTGCAGGCGAGAACCACGGTCGCGTACGGCCGCATCGAGTAACCATCACCGCCCTTCACGTCGGTGAACAAGGTGTCACCGGTCACGATTCGCTTGAGCATCGCGCATTCCGTGCCGTCGAGGTAGCCGTTCGCTATGTCATCGCTGATGTTCGCGAGCTTCCCGGTTATCTGGGATGCCATGAAGCGGGCTCCCAGCTCCTTTGGCTGCAAGTTCGATATGTTGCCGCCGCCGAGCACGTTTTGGAGCAGGTGCAGGTACGTCGATTTGCCGTTGGAGCCGCTTCCTATCAGCACCGGCATATAGGGCAACCTCACCGCCGATCGCGCCATGCAGATGCCCATGACCTCTGATAGGTTGGCGAGTACGCCCACGTCGCCATTTGCGATGCGCCCGAACATCTCGTCAAGCGCAGCACTCTCGGCATCCGGGTTCCATGCATGCGGGATGACGTTGCAGATCATGTCATCTTCATGCCAGTCGCGCAGTTCCATCGTCTCGATGTCGAGCACTCCGTTTGCAAACGCCATGAGCGTCCATTTGCTTTGCTCGCGTTCCGGGGCGGTGGCCGATACGTACGCCTTTACCTCGCGCCTGTTTGAAATCTTGCTGTTCGGAGACAGAGCGATTATCGACTTGTCGAACGCGTCCCATCCCATCACGTATTGCTTTCCGTCCATGCGGATTGCTGGGG
>USOR01000296.1 GCA_900556425.1 uncultured Coriobacteriaceae bacterium | reverse complement strand
CGTCGCGATCGAGGTATATCTCGATCTCGCAGCTGCGCGGACGCAGCATGGCGAGCTCGTTGGGCAGGTCAAGTTCCACGAAGGGCTCGATGGCGGGAAGCAGGGCCTTGCAGAAGGTCGCGGCATCCCCAGAGCTCAGATATGCCTGCTCGCTCTTGTTGCAATAGACGTTTTCGAGGAAAGGGAGGCAATCCACGAAACCGGCATCGCAGTGGTAGAAGAAGTCATCGGCCCATACGTAGATATCGTCATCGTATTTGATGATGCGAGCATCGACATCGCTTTGCAACACGTAGCCACCGTTTCCCTGCGGTACGCAAACGATGTGCAAAGGCGGGTTCCCCTCGATGATGCGCGTGTGAACGGGCTTATGGTTGAGCTTGGTGCAGTCATCGACATAGAGCGTTTCGCCGTTGCGAACATGCAGCAAAGTAACGAGCTCAGGCGTCGAGAGCATCAACGCCCCGCGCAGGTCAGCTTGCATACTACGATATGAGCTGAAAGCATCTGAGCTCAGCTGTTCACGAATGTCGATGGATCGCTCGATGAAGGAAACGAGTTTCCAGGCAGCCGGCGTAAACGCGGCACGCTCGTGCTCGAAGGCGAGGCGATCGCCGTAGCTGTAGAACTTACCTTGACGACACAGCGAGAGAAACAGGGGGATGTCCTTGATGACGTACTTGCCCTCAAGGCCGGCAACGCTCAAGCGCAGGCCCCAGCCTTCCTTGACGCACACGAGGCAGGGCTCGAGGTCGACGAGACCCTGCAGGGAGGGCTCTGCCGTGAGGGCATCCTCGACATGCAGGTTCTTGACCGCCTCCTTGAGGGCTTTCTTGACGCCCGCCGAAGACTGCGTGACGCGCACGGACATGTGGCCGGTAAAGCTCGCGGGGGCTTCGAGGAAAATGAGCGCGACAGCTGCGACGTGCTTGCACATGCCGGGGTTGGATACGGAGGCGGCGCAGGTGCAGGCGTAGTCAACGACCTTGCCCTGGTCCTCGTCGAAGGCAAGCTCGACTTCGTAGTTGGTACGCCAATCTGCCGTGCTCTTGACCCGCGCGCGCAGACGCGTGATAGGTTTCTCGCCCGTATCGTAGCTGCAGCGTCTATCGAAGATCGCGTCATCGGTGCGGGCGATATTGCGAGCGCGACGTAGCATGCGCGATTCGCAATGTCTGATGATGTCTCTCTCTTCGAGCATACTCATTCCCCGTCGCAAATGAAGTGAACCGAACAACTATAGCATCAGCTTGCACCCGTTTCGCCTCTGCATGCGGCATGAAACCCCTGAAAAGCTGACAAAATCGAAACGTGGCAAACATGTGCGTGGTTTTATTGGTATCGTGTGCAGCAGACATTCTTCGTAAGCAAGGAGCAGGGCCATTTTTAACCGCAAACTTGACGATATCGTCGAAGACTTCGAGAAGAACTACTACGAAGCAGAGGAAATCTTCTTCACCAAGCAGGACTGGCATTTCCCGAACAAGCATCGGATCATCGAGATTCTCGATGACATACGGCGCATCATGTTTCCTCGCTACTTCGGCTGGGAAGTTCCCTGCGAGACGGGCCCCAAGTACTTCATCGGCGATACGCTCACGCGCATCGAGCATTCTCTGCGCAAGCAAGTGCGCGAGGCGCTTCTCTTCCGGGACGAGAGCCTCTCCAAGGAAGAGGTACGTGAGCAGACCAGCAAGATATGCTCCGATTTCTTCTATCGCCTTCCCGAGATACAGCGCCTCTTGCTCAAAGACGTGCAGGCGGCTTTCGATGGCGACCCGGCAGCGCAATCCAAAGAGGAGGTCATCTTCTCCTATCCCGGTTTCTACGCGACCTTCGTCTATCGCATCGCCCATGAACTCTATCTAGCCGACGTGCCTCTTATCCCGCGCATCATGAGCGAGCATGCCCACGAGGTTGCAGGCGTTGACATCAACGCGGGTGCGCAAATCGGCGAATACTTCTTCATCGACCATGCCACGGGCGTCGTCATCGGCGAGACCACCGTCATCGGCAATCATGTCAAGATCTACCAGGGCGTCACGCTCGGTGCGCTCTCGTTGCGCGCAGGCCAGAAGCTCAAGGGCACCAAG
>USOR01000295.1 GCA_900556425.1 uncultured Coriobacteriaceae bacterium | reverse complement strand
CATTTTCTGACGAATGAGACAACGTCCCTGAGCAACTGTCTCATCCCGTCCCCTTCCTATTCTGGTCGCCATGTCTAGAATAGCCACTCGTCCAGAACGTCCATTACCCGACTTTTCGCCTTTTATCTTCCCCAAACTTCATGATTGGGGTAGGATGCTGCATGTTGAAGGAGAAACCATGGCAGTTATCGATGCACACGCGCATATCTATCCAGAGAAAATAGCAACGAGAGCCGTCGAAGCAGTCGGCGCATTTTACGGTGTCGAGATGTTCGACGGGGGCACCTGCAGCCCCGGTACACCCGAGGCGCTGCTTGCCTGCGCGGATACCTCCCCCATCACGCACTTCATCGTCCACTCGGTTGCCACGACGCCCCATGCCGTGACGAGCATCAACGATTTCATCGCCGAGCAAGCGCACGCGCATCCCGAGTTCATCGGCTTCGGCACCATGCATCCCGATTTCGAGGACAAGGAAGCCGAGGTCGAACGCGCAATAGAGCTTGGCCTGCACGGCTTCAAGATCCACCCCGACACGCAGATGGTCGATACGGATGACCCGCGTCTCATGGAGTTCTACGAGATCATCGCCGGCCGATTGCCCATCACCATCCACACCGGCGACTATCGCCACGACTTCTCGCATCCGCGCAGACTCGCGCGCATGCTTGACGCGTTCCCGAACCTTGTCGTGGATGCGGCACACTTCGGAGGCTGGTCAATCTATGACCAAGGCTACGATTACCTGGGGAAATACGACAGCCTCTTCATCGATACCTCAAGCTCGCAGCCGCTCATGGGCGACCGTCACACGGCAGAACTCGTACGCATGTGGGGTGTTGACCGCGTCATGTGGGGCAGCGACCACCCGATGTGGAGTCCCATCAGCGAATACGAGGCCTTCCGCGCCCTCGATTTCACCGACGAAGAGTTCGACGCCATGCTCTGGCGCAATGCCGAACGCTTCGCCGGCGTCACCGTGTAACTCCGTCACAAGGTATCCGGAACACGGTGTCCCCTGTCATCTCGACTGGAGCGGCTGCAAAGCCGCGGAATGGAGAGATCTCGATGCGGGAGATTTCTCGACTCCGCTTCGCTCCACTCGAAATGACGAGGGAGGTACCCCATGCTTCGGTCGAAATGACAAGGGGAGGATCGTTCGTTACGCTGAGCTATCCCTACGTACGCGCCAGACCATCGACGGGCAGCACGACGCCGGAGATATAACTCGCCATGTCACTTGCCAGGAACACGACGGCATCGGCGATGTCCTCGGGCTCGCCCATGCGACCAAGCGGAATCGTCGCAATAAGCGGCTTGATGACCTCGTCGGGCAGCGCGTCGACCATGTCGGTGTGGATGACGCCCGGCGCGACGGCATTCACGCGGATTCCCTTGCCGGCAAGCTCGCGCGCCAGCGACAGCGTAAGACCGTTGACGGCGAACTTCGTCGTCGGATAGGCGCAACCGGCAGGCTGTCCGTCACGGCCAACCATCGAGCTCGTGTTGATGACGACGCCACCACCTTGCTCGATCATGATGCGCGCCGCGGCCTGCGAGCAGACGAACACCGCGTTGAGGTTGAGGTCCACGATGCGCTCGAACTCCTCGACCGTGTAGTCCACGAGCGGCGTGCGTGAGCTCACGCCCGCGTTGTTGCATAGGATATCGAGACTCCCGAAAGCGTTCACGACCTCGTCAAATGCCGCCGCGACGGCATCGGGGTCGTTGAGGTTGGGAGCGATGGCGATCAGGCGGTCGGCAAGCGCCGGATCCTCTTCGATGAGCTTGGCAACCGCGACCTCGGCCGTCTCCATGCGCGAACCGGCGACGGCAACGTTCGCGCCCGTGTCGAGCATGGTACGCACGATGGCCAGGCCGATTCCACGCGTCCCGCCGGTGACAACGGCATTCTTACCTTCCAGAATCTTCATGTTGACCCCCTTCGATATATACGATGAGAAGAACAATACCCCATCATGTCCTCATGACGAAGCAGCAACGTGCACATCCTTATCCTTTACACAATGATGCGCAAGGAGATTTCTTCGCTTCAATGAGACAATGTCTCTGAGCAACTGTCTCATTATTCACCCTATATGGCAAAGTAGTGTACCCGTGC
>USOR01000294.1 GCA_900556425.1 uncultured Coriobacteriaceae bacterium | reverse complement strand
TGGCTGTCGATTTTCGGGCTTTCGTTCCAGCCGGGCGAGATTGCCAAGATTTTCGTCGTCCTGTTTCTCGCCGCCTATCTCGCCGACAACCGCGAGCTGTTGAGCGTCATGCGCCGTAGCCGTTCCGGTCTCAAGTACCCTGACTTCCGCGCGCTCATACCGTTGCTTGCGATGTGGATCATCGCCATGCTCATCGTCATCCTCGAGCGCGACTTGGGAAGCGCCCTGCTGTTCTTCGGCATCTTCCTCGTGATGGTCTACGTCTGCACCGGCAGGCTCTCCTACGTGCTCATCGGTATCCTGCTCGTCGCCATCGGCGGCGTGGGCCTCTATACGCTCTTTCCGCATGTGCAGACGCGCATCGCAATCTGGCTCAACCCCTTTGCCGATCCAGGCGGCTCGGGCTATCAGCTCGTGCAGTCGTTGTACTCGCTTGCCGATGGTGGCCTGTTTGGTTGCGGCATTGGCCGGGGCATGCCCACTTTCATCCCCGAGGTGGAGAGCGACTTCATTTTCTCGGCCATTGCCGAGGAGATGGGCCTGCTCGGCGCATCGGGCGTTATCTTCTTGTTCATGCTCTTTGCCGTGCGCGGATTTCTCACCGCAGCACGCGCCAAATCCGACATGGCGGCCTTCACGGCTGTCGGCCTCACCACGTCCATCTGCCTGCAGGCCTTCATCATCATCGGTGGTGTCACGGGCTTTATCCCGCTTACGGGCCTGACGCTTCCCTTCATGAGCCAAGGTGGCTCGTCGTTGCTCTCGAGCTTCATCATCGTCGGCCTGCTGCTCTGCGCTGGCAATGAGGGAACCGGTCTGCAGACCGAGATGACGAGCACTACCACGATCAAGACGCCGGGCGAGACGGGCGTTCTGGGCCGCTCGGCCCTGGGCAAGCGCCTTACCAGGCTCATCACCGTCTTCGCGCTGCTCTTTGCCGCCCTTATCGCAAATCTCACCTACGTGCAGGTCGTGCAAGCCGATGACTTGCAGAACCGTAGCGGCAACAACCATACGCTGCAGCGCATCGCCGAGCAGCAACGTGGCGCCATCGTCACTTCTGACAACGTCGTGCTCGCCGAATCCATTCCGCAGGCGGATGGCACCTACGAGCGCGTCTATCCGCAGGGGTCGCTTGCCGCCCATGCCGTCGGCTACACCTCGCAGCGTTTTGGCAGCACTGGCGTCGAGAACACGATGGGCTCCACCCTTGTGGGCGAGGAGCATTTCGAGACGATAGGCGATGCCATCCGCGCCTACGCAGGTGAGAAGCCGCAGGGCAACGATGTCGTGCTCACCATCAACTCGAAGATTCAGCGTACCGCCGAAGGCGTTCTCTATGGTCAGAAGGGCGCATGCGTCGTGCTCGACACCGCTACGGGTGCGGTGCTTGCCGAGGCATCCACGCCGACCTATGACAACAACAATGTCGAGAGCATCCTTACCGGATCGTCGCTCAGCACGGAGGGAACGCTCGTCAACCGTGCGACGCAGACGCTCTACGCACCGGGCTCGACCTTCAAGATCGTTACGCTCGGCGCCGCCCTGGATACGGGCACGGTTACGCCCGACACCGTCTACAGCGCACCGAGCTCGCTTGACATCGGCAATGCACCCATCACCAATTACAAGAACCATGCGTACGGCCGTGTCACCGTCGCCGAGGCCACCGCGTTGTCGGCTAATACGGCCTTCGCGCAGATTGCCGATGAGCTCGGCGCCAAGAACCTCGTCACCTATGCCGAGAAGTTCGGCTTCAACAGCGATACCGTGGCGCTCGACTTCAACCTCGCCACCTCGCTTATGCCCGATCCCAACGAGATGACCCGTTGGGAGACCGCCTGGGCCGGCGATGGCCAGCCTGTCGGCGAGCACGAAAGCCCCGCAGGACCCCAGGCTACGGTGATGGAGATGGCCGTCTGTATGGCGGCGATTTCGAACAATGGCGTGGCCCTGCACCCCTATGTCGTGTCGAAGGTGGTGTCTGCCTCCGGGTCGACGACCTTCGAGACGCGCCCCCAGATCATGGGCCAGACGATTTCGGAGAAGACCGCCAAGACCGAGCAGGAGATTCTCGCGGGCGTCGTGGATAGCGGCACGGGCACGCAAGCCCGCGTCGATGGCGCGAACGTC
>USOR01000293.1 GCA_900556425.1 uncultured Coriobacteriaceae bacterium | reverse complement strand
CTGCGATCGAGGCGCGGTGACGATACACGACAGCAGAAGGGGCAGGTGGGCCAAGGCGAATCAGTCCACCTACGAGGTTGCACTCTTGCCCCAGAACCTTGACGGGTTTTTCACGAGGGAAACCGTGCGAGCCGAGCTCGAAAGCATGGTGGCGGATAGGCATTTCTCGCAGGACGAAATCGAGCGATATGTGGAGGACTTCTCGAAGACCATCGGGATCTTCTCCTACCTGGATGTCAATCCTCGCAGTCTCTCGCTCGGAGAGCGTCAGCTTGCCGCCATTGCCAAGGTCATGATGCAGGAAACCCCCATACTCCTGCTGGATGAGCCTACGGAGGGCATCGACCCCTTTGCCCAACGCAAGGTTGGCAAACTTCTGCACGAACTTGCCAAACGCGGCGTCGCCATTCTCATCGCCTCTCAGGACCTTAGGTTCTGTGCCGAGTACGCCACCGGAGTTTCGCTGCTTTTCGCGGGCGATGTCGCCACGACCGAGACGCCGCAGGCGTTCTTCTCGTCGAATGTTCTGTACACGACGCAGGCGAGCCGTATCAGTAGGGGCGTTTATTCCAATTGCGTGACCGACGACGAGGTCATCGTCCTGTGTCTGGAAAATGGTTGGCAGAAATCCTAAAGCGGCATTATCGGAGGTTAGACGTGCAAAACAACGGGACGAGAGGGTCTTCGTCAGACAACGTAAATCACTACTCGCGCGATCGCTACAGGGCCCGTTCATATGATGATGCGCCCGAAGCGAGCCAACGCCGTGCGTCCCGTCCGCGTGTGACCCGTCAGGAGAGCCCGTATCCTGCCAATTCCCAACGATCGCAGCAACGGAGCTCTTCATCGCGTCGTCCCGTTCACCAGGATGCGCCCTACATGCAGGTGCAATCGCACCGACGCAATACCTATGCAAGCGGAGCGGCATCGTATTCGCTTTCGACCGGCAATGCCGCTGCCTTCCAAAAGCATGGTAGCAAGCGCTTCATCGTGATCATCGCGCTCGTGCTCATCGCCATCGCGGTCGCCGTCTGGCTTGTTTTCTTCCCGCCCATGTACGATGTGAGCGTGAACGGCAAGACCGTGAGCGTTCCGGCAAACGCGACGCTCCAGAAGATTGTCGATGACGGGCATGCCGCGCCTGTCGCAGGAGACCTTCTCGCCGTTGATGGCAGCATCGCCAAGGCGGGGGAGGGAAATCTCCTCTCGGCCACGATCAATGGCGAGGCGACGAGCGATCCGCAGGCGCGCGTCTCGAAGGACGACGTCATCGTCATAGAAAACGGAGACGACGTGACCGAGGAATACGAGGAAACGACGACGCGCCTGCCCTATGAGGCGTCCACGATGACGGCGACGCCCGATTCGTACTATCGCGGTTCCGTGCATTTGTATTCGGCAGGCGTCGATGGCGTTCAGGCGGTGCGCACGGGCAAGGTTTCGGGCAAGACGGTGACGAGCGTCGTCGAGCAACCTGTCAACTCGGGATTCACGGCGTATTCGCCCGATACCAAGGGCGAAAAGGTCATTGCACTGACCTTTGACGATGGCCCATGGCCTGAAAGCTCACGCGAGATACTCGACATCCTTAACGACAACGATGCCCATGCCACCTTCTTCGTCATCGGAAACCAATGCAAGGACAATGCAACGGTACTCAAGCAAATCGCCGATGCAGGCAATCAGATCGCGACGCATTCCTACGATCATGCGGATGGCTCGGGCCAGGGCGTTAACATGACGCTCATGTCGACGGACGAGCAAATCGCCGAGGTGACCAAGGGCTTCAAGGCCATCGAAGACGTGCTCGGCTACCAGGTAAGCCGCGTGATGCGCGCTCCGGGCGGCAATTACTACGGGCCGATGGTCGAAACGCTCGCCTCGCACGTTACGGCCGAATTCGGCTGGGATGTCGACACGCTCGACTGGAGCCGCCCCGGCGTCGACACGATCGTGCAGCGCATACTCTCGGTGCAGCCAGGACAGATCGTGCTCATGCACGATGGGGGAGGCGACCGCAGTCAGACTGTCGAGGCTCTCCGCATCGCGCTTCCGCAGCTCAAGGAGCAGGGCTATCGTTTCGTGACCGTCGACGAACTGCTCGAATACGGCGTCGCGGGCAGTGCAAGCGAAGGCT
>USOR01000292.1 GCA_900556425.1 uncultured Coriobacteriaceae bacterium | reverse complement strand
CTATACGGGCGATGCCACCGCCGTCATCGAGGGACGTGGCAACTACCGAGGCTCCAAGGAGGCAAGATTCGAGATCACCTCCTCTCTCGCATCCTGCTCCGTATCGGTGAGCAGCGTCACCTATTCGGGAACGGCGCAGACGCCAGCCGTCACCGTCCGCGACAACGGTAACGTCCTCAAGGAGGGCACGGATTACGCAATCGAGGGCTACTCGAACAACGTGAATGCCGGCACGGGCACGGGCACGGTGACGCTCGCCGGCAAGGGCAAATACGCAGGCAAGACGACTGGCAGCTTCAGCATCAGGCCGCGCTCGCTCGCGGACGCTACCGTGAGCATCGCGGCGCAGACGCACACGGGCAGCGCCCTCACGCCGAGCCCGACCGTCACGCTCGGCGGCTTTGGGGAGCTCGTGGAGGGCCGCGATTACACGCTGAGCTACGCGAATAACGTTAACGTGGGCACCGCGAACGTGACCATTGCGGGAACGGGCAACTACGCGGGAACGACGACGGCGAACTTCGCGATTACCGAATCGGCGTCAAAGCCGTCGGAATCCGATGCGAGCGTGTCCATGCAGCGCCTCTATAACCCCCACAGCGGCGAGCACTTCTACACGGCCAGCGCGGCCGAGCGCGACATGCTCGTAAGCGCCGGTTGGAACTACGAGGGTTCTGGCTGGACGGCACCGGAGCGCTCGAACACGCCGGTGTACCGACTCTACAACGCCAATGCCGGCGATCACCACTACACGACGAGCACGGTCGAACGCGACGCGCTGCTCGCGGCAGGCTGGGCTGACGAGGGCATCGGTTGGTACTCGGACGACCAGCAGCGCGTGCCGCTCTACCGCCAGTACAACCCCAACGCGGCCGCCGGATCGCACAACTACACGACGAGCATCGAGGAGCATTGGCAGCTCGTCGGCATCGGCTGGCAGGACGAGGGTATCAGCTGGTACGGGCTGTAGGGGCCGGAGGGCAGGGTGCCCCTCACCCTTGGCGATGCCGCCTATCCCAGTGCGATGAAATTCATCACCAGGGAGACCATCGCCTCCTTCTCATCGGGCCGGGATTCGGCAATCATGATGGTCATCGCAACAAGCGTGCTGTCATCAACGGCCTTTACTCCATCAACGAACAGAATGCCATTCCTGTCAAGGAAATAGAGAAACAGGCATGCTGCGATGCGTTTATTGCCATCGTGAAATGAGTGGTTCTTGACCACGAAGTACAGCAAGTTTGCAGCTTTCTCCTGAATGGACGGATAGAGATCCTTGCCATCGAAGGACTGATAGATTGCGGCGATACTGCTTCTGAACGAGTCGTCCTTCTCAACGCCGAAGATGTCGCTTTCCCTCGCAAACCTCATCGACTGGATGAGGTTCATGCATTCCTCGTAGCCAAGCACATAGATAGGGTGCTCCCCAGCGGGACGATCGATGCGTTGATGGTCGTAGTCGTCCAGTAAATCCAGAGCCGGCGCATAGGCCTGCACGATATCGAGAATCTGTGCGCTCTCAAGCCCACCGGGCAGCCGTCTAATGACCTGGACCGCCTGGGAAAGCTGCTGTAGGCGGCGCTTGTTCTCAGCAACACCATCCATGACATAGCGACGCAGGACGCCGGTCGCCCAACGACGGAACTCAACGCCACGCTGGGACTTCACGCGATATCCTACGGAGATAATTACGTCGAGATTGTAGTATTCGACCTGACGCTCAACCTGACGATTGCCCTCATTTTGAACTAGTGCATATTTTGCACAAGTTGACTCTCGGGAAACTTCTCCTTCGCGATAGATATTAGAAACATGCCGCGAAATAACCGACCTATCTCTACCGAACAAGAAGCCCATTTGTTCTTTCGTAAGCCAGACATCCTCGCTCTCAACATCAACGGTGACATCAAGCGACACCTCGCCATCAGAAGAATCAAACAGGATAATTTGGCGATTTGGGCTGCTTTCACTCATGATGACACCATCCGTATCAAAGCGTCGTTTATATAGCCCGATTATAATCGAACATATGTTCGCTGTAAATAGAAAACGAAGTCTATCGTACCTGGATGAGTGTTACTCACTCCCCCATCACGCGATAGACCTCGAGCTCCCAGCGGCGGCGGTTGGCGCGCGCCAC
>USOR01000291.1 GCA_900556425.1 uncultured Coriobacteriaceae bacterium | reverse complement strand
CTCGGAGACGTCGCGGTCGAACCAGTCGGATATGCCGAAGTAGCTTGCCATCTCCGCCACGCTCAGGCGGAGCACCGGCGAAGGGCAACCGATGCTTTCCAGTCCGAAGGCGAGCTCGTGCCATACCTTGTCGGTCACGATCTGCGCATCCGGGTCCTGCATGACGAAGCCGATGCGCCGGGCCTGGGTCTCAAGCGGCACCTCGTCCAGGGAAACGCCATCGAGCAAGATGGCGCCCGAACGCTGTCCGAAGGGGGCGAGCACGCTCTTGAGCTGGCGCAGGAACGTCGTCTTGCCGCAACCGCTCTTGCCGCAAACGCAGAGGTACTCGCCGCGCTCGACCTCGAGGCTGAGTTCGTCGAGTGCGGGCACCGTGGCATCGGGATAGCTGAAGCTCAGATGCTCGAGAGCGAAGAGCGCCATCCAATCGCCTCCTTCGCATCGATGGCAGATGGCGCGAGCACGAGCACCGTACACGCCACGAGCGCGCCGATGCCAAGCGGCGAGAGCGCGGGGATGTCGATGGCGGGCACGTAGCTCACGGCAAGCGCGCCGCTCGCGAGGGCGATGCAGGTGACGATAATGCACGCGACCATGAGGGCGAGCAACAGCGCATCGCGCATGCGGAAGCGGCATTGCAGGTAGCGCCCCGGAGTCGATGAGTCGCCGCTAGTCCGCGCGCCGTAACCGCGCGAACGCATCGAGTCGGCCGTGGTCACGGCACCCTCGAGCGCCCAGCTCGTGAGCGCCGAGAGCAGCGAAGCCCCATCCCGCGCACGCTCGCGCACGCTGCCCTGCGTCATCGACAGGCCGACGCAGCGCCGCGCCGTCGAAATCTGCCGGGCCTTGCGTCCGTAGCTCGGCACGAGGCGTAGCGTCATCGTCAGCACGAGCGTGAGCGCGGGTGCCCGGCGGCCAAAGAGGTACGTGAACTTGTCCGTGCTCATTACCTGCGCATAGCAGGCAAACCACAGCATGACGCTCACGAACATGGTCGCGGTCGACGCACCGTAGGCGAGCGCCTCGAGCGTGAAGGGGCGTGTTCCCAGGTACGTGAAGAGCACGGTGTCGCCAAGCGTGTTGAAGAGGGGGTTGATCGCGGTAAGCACGATGAGCGCCAACGCCATCGCCGCAAGCAGACGCCAGGCATCGCAGCCGCGTAGACACAGGTAGTAGAGCACCGCACCCATGAGGCCCACCGCTTGCACGGCGGGTTGCTGCACGAGCACGCACAACACGATGACGCCCACGAAGAAGGTGAGCGTCACCGCAGGATGATGTGTCGAGAAAGCATCGGGGTGCATGCGCGTGCGCTACATCGTGATGAAGGAGAACTCCACGGTATCACCGGCCGCCACGGGACAGACGTCGACGGCATCCATGACCTGCTCGCCGTTGACCGTGTAGATCCAACCTGAGTTACCCTCGGCCGTGATGCCGTTGATGGCGGTGATGTACGTGCCGTACTGGCTGTTCTCGGTGGTGACTTCGGCATCGGTCGCCTCGAGCACGGCAAGCGCCGTCGCATCGGCTGCCGGTATCTGGACGGTGTAGCTCGTGGTGTTTCCATCGGCATCCGTAATCGTCGCCTTGGTCTCGATGAGCTCGCCGGACTGGTCAGCCTGTTGGCTCGCTACCGCGGCGGAGGAGCCTTGCGTGCTCGCTGCGCTCGACGATGCCGGGGCATTCGAACCGCAACCGGCAAGCGCCAGCGAGGCGAAGAGCGCGCAGGCGGCAATGCATGCAAAAAGACGTTTCATGATAGACCTCTTTCATCCAGGGCTTTCGGTCATGGCTCGGTAGTCCGACTTCGGCCGCACGCATGCGGCGCCTTACGGTTACTGGTATAGCGCGGGATTCGCACCCGCATTCCCCGAGGCCTCTACGAGGCACCGCCTATCGGAGGCGGCCCGTAAGCCAATTACCGTCCCATTGTACCCGCCGATGCACCATCGCGTCCCCTGTCATGCGCACTTTTCGCGAATGTCTAGGATTCGCGGGAGTGCCGTGCACATTTATGACGGAAGTCTAGGATTCCCGTGCTCAAATCCTAGACTTCCGTGGTTTTTGCGCGTGCGGCTCGTCCGTGGCGTATTCGCACCCTAGACTTCCGCGGTTTTTGCGCCCGCAATCGTAATTTGA
>USOR01000290.1 GCA_900556425.1 uncultured Coriobacteriaceae bacterium | reverse complement strand
CCTCATCGACTCCTCCGATGACGTCGTCACCCTGGACGTTCCCTATTTTGGCGACGAGAGCATCCCGCTGTTCCAGGGCAACGACGACGATGGACCGGTCCTGCAACGTGCCGTGCCGGTCAAGCGCATCAAGACGACCGACGGCGAGGCCCTCGTCGCGACGGTCTTCGACCTCTTCGGGGCGTTTCTGGGCATTGACCGCGGCATTGGCGGCCAGGTGGCGGCAAACGAGCGCGACAACGTCCCCTTCACCCCGCGTTGGCAGGAGGACATCACCGGCGTGCGCGCCGATGACGTCATACGCCTGGCACGGGAGTTCGCGACCGCTGCCTCCAACACCAAGGGCAGGGCCTGCGTGCTCATGGGCGCCGGTCTCAACCAGTGGTACCAGACCGACAACGCCTATCGCGGCATCATGAACATCCTCATGCTCTGCGGAACGGTGGGCGTCACCGGAGGCGGTTGGTGCCATTACGTTGGCCAGGAGAAGATCCGTCCCGAGGCCGGCTGGGCCGAGTTCTCGTTCGCGCAGGACTGGGTTCCCGCCTCGCGCCAGATGAACGCGACGAGCTTCTTCTACGAGCACGCGGATCAGTGGCGCTACGAGCGCATGCCCCTGTC
The DNA here is from genome assembly GCA_900556425.1 of uncultured Coriobacteriaceae bacterium. GTDB lineage: Bacteria > Actinomycetota > Coriobacteriia > Coriobacteriales > QAMH01 > QAMH01. Next base: position 1,535 of record USOR01000290.1, on the reverse strand, counting down.
GTACATGCGCTCCCCGTTGGCGGACGCCAAGCGCTACAGCGGTACCTACATCGACTGCAACCTCCAGAGCGCGAAGATGGGCTGGCTGCCCACCGTCCCGCAGCTTGACACCAACCCCACGGGCATCGCCGAGCAGGCCAAGAAGCAGGGCATGAAGACCGAGGACTACCTGGTCGACGCCCTCAAGAACGGCACGATCAACTTCAGCCTCGAAGATCTCGACGAGCCGGTCAACTGGCCGCGAAACCTCTTCGTCTGGCGTTCTAACATCCTGGGATCGTCGGGCAAGGGCCAGGAGTACTTCCTCAAGCATCTCATGGGCGCCCAGGACGGCATCGTCGGCGAAGAGCTGTCCGCCGAAGAGCAAGACCTCAGGCCCGAGCTCATCAAGTGGCGCAAGGCGCCCATCGGCAAGCTCGACCTCCTCGTCAATTTGGATTTCCGCATCTCGACCACGGGCCTCTACGCCGACATCGTGCTGCCGGCTGCCACGTTCTACGAGAAGAACGACATCAACACAACGGATATGCATAGCTTCATCCATCCGTTCGTGAAGGCCGTTTCATGCCCTTGGGAAGCCAAGAGCGACTGGGAGATCTTCGAGCTGCTGTCCAAGCGCATCTCGCAGATGGGCGGCGCCTATCCCGAGCGTTTCTCCGCGGTCAAGGACGTCCTGCTCACGCCGCTGGGTCACGACACGGCCTCCGAGCTCGGCCAGGCGCTCGACGTGAAGCGCTGGTACGAGGGCGAATGTGACCTCATACCGGGCAAGACCGCCCCGCATATCGTCGAAATCGAGCGAAACTACGGAAACATCCACGACATGTACTGCTCGATCGGCCCGAGGCTCTCGGACCATGGAGGCGGCAACCGCGGCATCCGCTGGGATCTCTCCCAGGAAATGGAGGAGCTGGCCGACATGAACGGCACGGTTGCCGACGGCGTTGCCAAGGGTCGCCCCAAGATGGACTCCGACATCGCGGCCGCCAACATGATCATGCGCGTCTCCCCGGAGACCAACGGCACCCTCGCCTACAACAGCTGGGACTTCGTCGAAAAGCAAAGCGGCGTTCCCTGCAAGCAGCTCTCCGAGGAGCATCGTGGCGACAAGCTCACATTCTTCGATTTGCAGATCCAATCGCGCAAGACCTTCACGGGTCCCGATTGGTCCGGCATAGAGAACGACGAGATTCCCTACGTCGCGTTTTGGCAGAACATCAACCTCAACCTGCCGTGGCGCACGCTCACCGGGCGGCAGCACTTCTACCAGGACCACGAGTGGATGCGCGCCTTTGGGCAGGAGTTCCCGCAGTACCGCCCGCCCGCAGACCAGCGGGCGCTGGTCGGCTACGAGCATGCGGCCGACAACGGCAATCCCACGATCATGCTCAACTTCACGACGGTGCACCAGAAATGGGCCATCCACTCGACGTATTACGACAACGAACGCATGCTGTCGCTTTCGCGAGGAGGCCCCACCATCTGGCTCAACGACAAGGATGCAAGGGGTGCCGGCATCGAGGACAACGACTGGG
>USOR01000289.1 GCA_900556425.1 uncultured Coriobacteriaceae bacterium | reverse complement strand
TTCGAGATGTCGATGACGTTTGCGATGCCCCAGGATGCGAGCTCGGCAATAACGCCGCCAATGAGGGTCGCGATGGTGACCTTGAGGCAGGCGATTACGAGCTTGCCAAGGCCGAAGCCGCCCCTGCGCCTGATCAAGATGGCGAGAAGCACAACGAGCATGAGGCCGTAGAAGACGATGTCACCGCAGGCGATGCCCACAAGTCCGAGCGAGCCAAAGCCGGGCACGGCGATGACGCCGGTGAAGATCATGTAAAGGAATACTTGCACGCAGGTGAACACGAGGTTGCAGATGGCGACCGTCTTGAGGTTCTTGAGGGACGAGTAGGCGCGATAGACGAACATATAGCACGCGTAGAGGGGCAGCGCGAATGCCCAGCCGCGTAGCAGGTCGGCGATGGGCGCGATATCGGAGGCCGTGAACTTGCCAGCCGTATAGAGGCCGATGAGTTCGTCGGAGCACACGAAGAGCATGGCGGCCATGGGGATGATGAGCAGGCAGGTCGTGCGCAGGCCCATGTTGAGGTGCTGTTTGAAGCCGTAGACGTCCCCGCGGGACATGCGATCGCTCATCTCCGTGAACAATGCCGTGGAGAGCGCGACGCCGAGTACGCCATAGGGGAACTGATACCACATCCACGCGTAGCTTACGGACGCCGGGCCGTTGGGCGCGACATGCAATGCGCAGGAGTTCATGAACGAGAGCGAGACAAGGTTGATGGCCGTGCATAGGATGGCCGGAAGCGCGAGACGTACCGTTTCGTGCAGTCCTTCGTCATGCAGGTCGATGTGGAAACGGAAACGGAAGCCGGCCTTTACGAGGGCGGGTATCTGCACGCAAGCCATGACGGCGATGGAGAGCGTCGTGCCGATGGCGAGCAGGAGCAAGCCTGCCTGGCCGCTCAGCGAGCTCACGAAGGGGTACGCGAAGAAGGTCACGATGATGATGAGGTTCATGAAGACCGAGCTTATTGCCGGCCAGAAGTACTCGCGCTCTGCGTTGAGGAGGCCGCCGAAGATGGCACTCACGCCGTAGAAGACGATCTGAAATGCGAAGAAGCGGAAGAGCCAGACGGCGTTCTCGACGGTCTCGCTCGAACTCGAACTGAAAAGCGTTTGCGTAAGCATGACCTGAGGCGAGAAGAGCGAGGCAAGCAATGCGATGACGCCGAGGAAGATGAGGGCAAGCGAGAGCAGGTTGGATGCGTAGCGATTGCCCTCCTCGCGTGAGCGCGTGTTGCGCTGTTGCAGATAGATGGGGAGAAAGGCCGTCGAAAGCACGCCGCCCGCGACGAGCTCGTAGATCATGTTGGGTAGGTTGTTGGCGAGCGAGAAGGATGCGGCGAGGACGGTGTTTCCCAGCGCGAAGGCCATGGCCCAGGTACGAATGAAGCCGGTCACGCGCGAGATGAGCGTGAGTGCTGACATCATGGCAGTTGAGCGCGCAATCGACTTTGTGGTGTTCGCGTTTTCCATGATGGTCATGGTAACTCAAAACGGGGTATCGAGATGCGATGACTAAGTTATGAGACAACGTGCCAGGCACGCTGTCTCCGCTGTCTCCCGCTGCCGTATTTCGAGTCCGTTAAATCACGGGGATTACGAGAACCTATGTCACAGGGCTGCCGTACAATGAATCGCGTTTGAAGCTCGGTATGCCAAGGAGGCGCGTTGCACATGACCAAGTTCGTCTTTGTGACCGGCGGTGTTGTCTCGTCACTCGGAAAGGGCATTACCGCTGCCTCGCTTGGCACACTGCTCAAGGCCCGTGGCTACAAAGTCACCATGCAGAAGATGGATCCGTACCTCAACGTTGATCCCGGCACGATGAGCCCTTTCCAGCATGGCGAGGTCTTCGTCACCGACGACGGTCTTGAAAGTGACTTGGACCTCGGCCATTACGAGCGCTTTATCGACGAGAACCTCACGCATGACTCCAACGTCACGCAGGGTTCCATCTACCAGAGCCTTATTGCCAAGGAGCGCAGGGGTGACTTCCTCGGTGGCACCGTGCAGGTCATCCCGCATGTCACCAATGCCATCAAAGACCGCATCCGCAGCCTGGCAGACAGCACGCAGGCAGACATCGTCATCACCGAGATCGGCGGCACGGTTGGCGACATCGAGTCCCAACCTTTCATCGAGGCCGTGCGCCAATGGCGTGGCGAGCAAGGTGCCAA
>USOR01000288.1 GCA_900556425.1 uncultured Coriobacteriaceae bacterium | reverse complement strand
AAGGCGCGCGCCTTCGTCAAGGGCAAATAAGCAGTCTGCCCGGTATCTCAAACCCTCGTCTATATCTCTGAGCACTATAGGCCGCAAAGCCGTCTGGTCTTTGCCGAAAGCACCCTAGTACCAGACATACTAAAACGCCACAGACCTGGTCTTTAGTATGCCCTGAGCGATGTTTGAGACGTTACCCAGATGTTACCTTTCGCACTGTTCGCGCATCGCTTATCCCACCCTCCACATGTGATCGATGCGCGAACGCTTAATTCTTTCGAAAAGGGAAGGGGCATTAGCAAATGTGTTTTAGACCACCATCGTTCGACGACATGATGAAGACCTGCGAGAAGTGTGGGTCCTTCAATCCGCCTGAGGCGACGAATTGCAAGAAGTGCGGCGCACCTCTTGCCGAGCCCGATGCGGCTGCACCCACTGGTGCTCCCACCGCTCCCGGTGCGGCTCCCAAGGCACCCGGCGCGGCTCCCAAGGCGCCCGGCGCCTAACACTGATTTCACGAGCACTAGCTCTAGGTAGGACGTGTTATTGGGAGGTGGTTATCAAGGTCAGGCCAGATGCACCATCAAGTGGAGAGTAAGAGAAGAGTAAGAGTTAGAAATGAAAGGGGGGTACATTCATGATCAATGAGCTGAACAAAGACTTGTACAAGACAGATTGGCGTTGGTTCGAAGATGGATACGAGGTAACGCGTACTTCTGTTTGGACTGGTCCTGGCTGTCACAATGGCTGCGGCGTTCTCGCCTACGCAAAGGATGGCAAGCTCGAGCGCGTTGAGGGCGATCCCAATTTCGCATACAACCAGGGTCGTCTTTGCCTACGCTGTCTCAACATGGTTGAGCAGATCTACAACCATGATCGCATGAAATGGCCGCTGCTCCTGGACGGAGAAAAGGGTTCGAACAAGTGGAAGCGCGTAACCTGGGACGAGGCTCTCGATTTCATCGAAGAGGCCTTCCAGGATTGCTGCCGCATCATTCGTGATGAGTTTGGCGGAATCGGCCCCGAGGGCGTCGTCGCCCTTTCGGGTACTGGCCGTAACGCCATGTGGCAGGGCGCCATGGTTCTGCGTACCGCTTTCGGTTCGCCGAACATGTCCTTTGGCTTCCTTTCGGCAGACTCCTGCTATCAGCCGCGCATGACCGCGAACCTGCTGCAGGAAGGTGACTGCTGGATTCTCGATAACGCCCAGCTGCACCCCGACCGTTATAACAATGCGGAGTGGGTCAAGCCCGAGGTCGTCATCGTATGGGCCAACCAGCCGCTCGCATCCAACCCGGACGGTTTCATGGGCCACTGGCTCATCGACCTCATGCGCATGGGCACGAAGTTCGTCGTCGTCGATCCCGCGCTGACCTGGCTTGCTTCCAAGGCTGACATCTGGCTGCAGATTCGTCCTGGTACTGACTGCGCGCTTGCCCTTGGCATGCTCAACGTCATCATCAACGAGGATCTGTACGATCATGACTGGACCGAGAAGTGGGCCTACGGTTTCGAGTCGCTCGTCGAGCGTGTCCAGGAGTATCCGACCGACAAGGTCGCCGAGATCTGCTGGGTCGAGGAGCAGGACATCATCGATGCCGCCCGCATGTACGCCCAGGCCAAGCCCGCTGGCATTCAGTGGGGCCTTGCCATCGACATGCAGATTTCCGCCATGGAGGCGTCCAACGCCATTGACGACATGGTCGCCATTTGCGGTAATCTCGACGTTCCTGGCGGCAACGTGCTGGTTCGCTACGCCTACAACTCCTCCAAGAAGTATGGCGCCGGCCTCGAGTTCATCTCTCCCGAGATGCTCGACCGCCGCATTGGCACGACGCAGTCCCCGATCCACAAGGCGGGCTACACGCCGTTCATCCCGCCCGATCTGCTGCTCGAGGCCATGGAGACTGGCGTCCCCTATCGCCCGCAGCTCATCTGGGTCGAGCAGACCAACCCGATTGCCAACATGGCCGGCGATGCTCCGCGCGTCTACAAGGCATGGAAGAACATCAAGTACACGATCGTTGCCGATTACTACTTGACCCCGACTGCCGTCGCATTTGCCGACTGCGTCCTTCCGATGGCAATGTCCATCGAGCGCGATTCCTATCGTTCTTGGTGGCAGCCGCTGCGCACCATCACCGCGTCCGCCGGTCGTTACTACGAGTGCAAGTCTGACGAAGAGCTCGTTGTCACG
>USOR01000287.1 GCA_900556425.1 uncultured Coriobacteriaceae bacterium | reverse complement strand
GCGTGATGCCCGTCATGTCCGACTCCTGGAACGCATCGCTGCCCAGCGCGTCGGTGGGAACCTGACCGGTGATGACGACGAGCGGGATGGAGTCCATGTACGCCGTCGCGATGCCCGTAACCGTGTTGGTAGCACCGGGACCGCTCGTGACGATGACGGTGCCGGCCCTGCCGGTTGCGCGCGCGTAGCCATCGGCGGCATGCACCGCACCCTGCTCGTGGCGCACGAGAATGTGGTTGAGCTTCTCGCTATCGTAGAGCGCGTCGTAGATGTCGAGCGCATGGCCACCAGGATAGCCGAAGACGAATTCGACGCCGGCGTCCTCGAGTGCCTTTATAAGGCACTGCGCACCGCTCATCTTCGTTTCGTTGTGTTTGCTCATCGCGGTATCGTCGTTTCCCTCGTCATTGGGCTTTGATAGCGTAATTTACGTATTATAGCGTGTGGGACAAATGGACAGGCCATTTGTCCCAGTTTCGACCAAGGATGCGTGGCGTGCCCTTGTCATCTCGACTGAAGCCCGATTGCCCTCCCCTTGTCATTTCGACCGGAGCCGCCGATAGGCGGCGCAGTGGAGAAATCTCTTTCGCCATTACAGCAGGCTGAACTCGTTTATCACGAGCATCACGGCCGCCACGGCAAGCAGGCCGGCGAAGATGAAGCGCAACGTGCGCTCGGGTACCCGCGGTACGAGACGGGCGCCGAGCACGGCACCGGGAATGGCGCCCACGCACAGCATGATGCCCGCAAGGTAGTCGATGTGACCGAGGAAGGCCTGCTGGATGACGCCGGGGATGGCGAGGATGATGATGGCGATGAGCGACGTGCCCGAGGTGCGCTTCATGGGAATGCCGAGCCATGCCGTCATGAGCGGAACCATGATGAAGCCGCCGCCCACGCCCACATAGCCCGAAGCGAACCCGGCTATGAGGCCTATCACCACCGCGAGCGCGACGTTTTTGCGTGTGAACGCAAATGCGCAGGGGGGCGTCTGCTCGGCCTCGTGCGCGTCGTGAAGGTCCGTCCCCTTATTGCCAGTCGGCGTTGCGGGGTCTGTCCCCTTTTGCCCACCTGCAACGGAAGGGTCTGTCCCCTTCTTTCCCATGCGCAGCGCCTTTCGCAACATGGTGAAGGCGGAGTAGACGATGATGATGGCAGCGGCCAGCATGATGAGCCATGAAGGGGATATCGACCCCAGGTACACACCTGCCGACGAGGTAACCGCACCGGCAATGCCCAGGAGTAGCCCCAGCTTGGGAAAGCAACTCCGTGCGCGGATGTGCGTGATAGCTCCTGCAAGCGAGATCGGGATAATCGCAAAGAGCGAGGTCGCCGTGGCCATGAAGGCATCAAGCCCATAGCCCAGTCGCAGAACGGGAACCATGATGGTGCCGCCGCCAATGCCGAGCATCCCGGAAAGCACGCCGATACCGACGCCGACAAGGATGAGCACGATAGATGTGATGATGATTTCCATGGGCTACATGATAAGCGAATGCCGCCGGGATGAGACAGATGCCGCCGGGTCGGATTTGTCTTATCTGTCATTTCGAGCGTAACGAAGTGTAGTCGAGAAATCTCATCACGGATTTCTCCACTCCGGTGCCTCACGCCTCCGGTCGAAATGACGAGAGGCATAAAATGAGACAGTTGCTCAGAGCAACTGTCTCATTTCGGAATGACAATGTGTTTCCCCGCTAGATCTGGGCCATTTGCTCGGCACAGCTGTTGTACCAGTGCCCGGGGTTCGAGGGGCAGTACGTAGCAGCAGCCTCGCGCGTGAGATAGCCACCGTACAGCGAGCCACCGAGTGCGGAGACAACCCTGTTGATGCCCTCTTCCCATGAGCCAAAGCTATAGCTGCCGTAACCCCAGGCGTTGTGCGAACGGAAGCAGACAGCGCCTTTGCTGCTCTCCACGTACGAAATCGCCGGCGCCCAACGCGGGTCAACGCCGTTATCCCAGGCAGCCGCTGCGTAGTACTCGCCCGTACCCGCCATGGGCGAACCAGAAAGATACGCATCGATGCGTGGCGCCCAGTCACTCACGAAATCGGACTTATCCGCCGACCAACCCACATGCGAAGCACTGGCCGATGATGCCGCACTGCTTGCTTCACTCGCAGCTTGTTTCTCGTCGGCGCTCGCCGAATCCGAATTGATGATGTACTGGCTCGCCTGTTGCT
>USOR01000286.1 GCA_900556425.1 uncultured Coriobacteriaceae bacterium | reverse complement strand
CGAGGAAAACGCTGCGCTGCGCTTCGTAGAGATCGGCATCGTTCTCGGTGCTCGCAAGCTCTTTTATCTTGTCGGCATCGTAGAGGACGACCCCCACATAACGAATGCGTCCCGTGCATGATTCGGAGCATACGGTCGGGCATCCGCTCTCGATGCGGGGATAGCAGAAGATGCACTTCTCCGCCTTGCCGCTCGACCAGTTGTAGTAGACCTTCTTGTACGGGCAGCCGGTCATGCACATGCGCCAGCCGCGGCACTTGTCCTGGTCCACTAAGACGATGCCATCTTCCTCGCGCTTGTAGATGGACCCCGACGGGCAGCTCGCCACGCAACCGGGGTTCAGGCAGTGATTGCACAGGCGTGGCAGGTAGAACATGAACGTCTGGGCGTACTGGGAGTAGATCTCGCGTTGCACGCCGTCGAGGTTGATGTCGTTGACCGTGTTGATGTCGACACCGCCGAGGTCATCTTCCCATGCGGCGCTTCCCTCGACCTTGTCCATGACCTCGCCGGTGATGGCACTGATGGGCCGCGCCGTGGGAGCCGTCTTCATGAGCGGGGCCTTTTGCAGCTTGAGGTAATCGAAGCTGTAGGGCTCGTAGTACTCGTCGATCGTCGGCAATAGCACGTTGCTGAAGATGTCGGCCAGAAGCGACGTGCGATTACCGCGCTTGAGCTTCAGCTTGCCGCCGTCGATTCTCCAGCCGCCCTTCCATTTTTCCTGGTCCTCCCATTGCTTTGGGTAGCCGGTGCCTGGCTTCGTCTCGACGTTGTTGAACCAGACGTATTCCGTGCCGGGCCTATTCGTCCACACGTTCTTGCAGGTGACCGAACAGGTATGGCACCCGATGCACTTATCGAGGTTCAAGACCATCGTAACTTGAGCGCGTATCTTCATAGTAGCGTCTTCCTCCTTGTACCTCGGGCTAGCAGTCTTTCGCGACGACACGTTTGGTCAGAATGTCGGCTTCTGTCTCGGCTTCTTCATCGAGCCACTCAACAGAGTCGAGCTTATGGAGCCAGATGAAATCGTCGCGATTCGGGCAAATGGTCCCGTAGTAGTTCAGGTGGAACGAGAGCTGCGCATAGCCGCCGATCATGTGCGTCGGATTGATCACGACGCGTGTCGGAGAATTATGGTCGCCACCACGAATGCCGGTGACATTCGAAGCTGGCGTGTTCATGATCTTCTCGGTTGCATGCTGCAGGATCGAGAGGCCTTCCGGCATGCGTGAGGTGAGGATGGCGCGTGCCACCATCGCACCGTTGGCGTTCCAGAATTCGACCCAATCGTTGTCTTCGATGCCAGCAGCTTTCGCATCCTTGTCACTGAGCCAGATGGTGGGGCCCCCTCGCGAGAGCGAGAGCATGCGTTCGTTGTCGTAATAGGTCGAATGGATGCCCCATTTCTGGTGGACCGTCGTGAAGTTGAGCATGATGGTGGGATGCCCGTTATCGGCAGCATGCTGATAACCAGCCAGTGCTCGCTGGTCTGCGGGCGGTCGGTATTGGGGGAATTCCTGGCCGAAAGCGCGCATCCATTCGTGATCTTGGTAGAAATGCTGCCTGCCAGTGAGCGTTCGCCACGGAAGGTTCAGGTTGATGTTCTGCCAGAACGCAATGTAGGGGATCTCGTCGTTTTCGGTGCCGGACCAATCGGGCGCCGTGAAGGTCTTGCGCGATTGGATCTGAAGGTCGAAGAAGGTGAGCTTATCGCCCCGATGCTCTTCAGAGAGCTGCTTGCAAGGAACACCGCTTTGCTTCTCGACGAAATCCCAGCTGTTGTAGGCGAGAGTGCCATTGGTCTCGGGCGAGACGCGCATGATCATATTGGCTGCCGCGATATCAGAATCCATCTTCGGACGACCTTGGGCAACGCCTTCCTTCATCGTGCCGTTGAGCTCGGCCAGCTCTTCGATCTCCTGATCGAGACCCCATTTGATGCCACGATTGCCGCCGCCGTTCTCTGAGAGGCGTGGGCCTACTGAACAGTACATATCGTGGATGTTGGCGTAATTGCGCTCCACTTCAACGATATGCGGGGCAGTCTTGCCAGGCACGAGGTCGCATTCGCCTTCGTACCAGCGCTTCACATCGAGTGGTTGTCCCAGTTCGGATGCCGTATCGTGACCGAGCGGCGTGAGCAGCACATCCTTCACGGAGCCGAAGCGCTCAGGATACGCCCCGCCGATCTGC
>USOR01000285.1 GCA_900556425.1 uncultured Coriobacteriaceae bacterium | reverse complement strand
TTCTTCGAAGCGCCACGGCTTGCCAAGATCGGCAGTGCCCTGACCTTTGAAAATCTTCATGCTCTTTCCTTTCCTCTTCTCTCTCAACCAGCATTGCCACTTCGTACCTGTGATTCGGTCATCGACCGAAGACGCCTGTGCCGGCAAAAGCCGGCATGCGCCTGTCTAGGACGACTGGCCCGGGGCGGCAGGAGCACCGGGGGCGGCAGGTGCGCCTGGTGCAGCGGGTGCACCGGGGGCAGCAGGAGCGCCGGGGGCTCCGGGTGCGCCAGGGGCTCCGGGAGCTCCAGGTGCGGCGGCATCCTCGGGGTCGCCGGGAACGAAGTACGGGTTATCACCCTCGGACTCGAAACTTGCGGGCCTGAAACACATACGCGCCTCTCCTTTCAAAAGAGACGGGACGTCCTTCCGCGGAGGAACCGCTGTGCGAGGAAGCCGTCCCATTGAGCCAAGTAGCTCATGTCAACTCGAGAAATTCGCTCTCGAAACATTCCGATGTCGCTGGGGAATTGCGACGGGTACAAACTAAGGCTCAGGTGCGTGAGTTGAGAATCGTACACAGGTGCGGAAATCGTGGACCCCCTTGCGAAATACCCTCGTACTTCGCGTCTGATATTGCGTTCGCAGACGCTTGTGACCAGGGGTTTACACGACACAATTCGAGCTTTCTTTCGCGATGCTCGAAGGGCAAAGAACGCACGAAAGGATGCGCCGTCTCGGAAGACGACGCATCCCGCGTGCTTGAAACTACTGAAGCTTGAGCTTCTTCTGAACGCCAAACGCGAAGTAGATGATGAGGCAGATGACGTAGAGCGGCAGCATGCCGATCCAGGAGCCCATGCCCCAACCCCAGATGGTGATGGCGTTGCCGATGATGAGAGCACCAATCGTCATGCCAACGTTCTGCGTGAAGGCCATGAACGAGTTGGCTGCCGGGATGTCGGCGTCCTCGACAGTGTTAGGCGCGAACTGCCACAGGATGGAGGGCACGGCGCCACCAACGAAGCCGGCGAGCAGGGACAGCGGGTAGAACATCATCGGGTCCTTGATGTGGAAGACCAGGGCCGTGTAGATGACGGCGACGATCAGGCCGACGAGCAGCACCCAGCGGTGGTTGTTCCACTTCTGCGTAATCCAGCCGGAGATTGGCGGGAACACAGCGCCCAGCAGGCCGAACAGCGAGAAGATCGCGTTGGCGAAGACGAGCGTGGTGCCGAGTTCGGTGGACAGATAGGCGACGATGAAGCCGTTGATGGCCATGTAGGCAGCCTCGTCGAACAGGAAGATGAGAGCCAGTGCCCAGAGCATCGGGCTCTTGAGTGCGCGGGAAAGGCTTGCCTTCTTGGTGCCGGTCGGGTCTTGCTCGTCCTCGACCTGAGTAAGATCGAGCGGTGCGCGGTAGAAGACCACGAACAGGATGCCAACGATGAGGTCATACGCGGCGGTACCCCACCAGATGCCCTCCATGGGAACGCCCATGCTCTCGTACAGCCAGCCGAAGAGAATCGGGCAGACGCACATGCAGGCTGCAACCCACATCGACCAGATGGACAGCGGAAGCGAACGTTTCCTCGGCGAGAACCATGGGCCGATTGCCGATGCGCCCACAACGCCCATGATGCCGAAGGACGCGCCCTCGACGACGCGGCTCACGACGAACATCGTCATGTTGGTTCCGGCCGTCGCGCCCATGATGGAGCCGACGACGCCACAGGCGACGGCGATGAGCACGGACACCTTCATGCCGAGCTTGTTCACCATGCCGGTGGCCGGAAACGCCATGACCATGCCCATGATGTAGAACGAGGCGACGATTAGGCCGAAGGTGGCCTCATTAATGCCGAACTGCATGCAGACGACCGGTGCCAGCGAGATGGCCTTTGCCATGTTCGAGCCAGGCACGAAGCCGACGAGCATGGTGAAGATAACGACAATCCAACCATAGCTGCCGTCTATGCACTTTGACTTATCAAGTGATGTTTCTGACATAACTCCTCCTCTTTCCTCGATAACACATTCCCTCCCCAGCTGGCGTCATTTTTGGAGCGCCAGCGCCCCGAGCCGCACAACTCGGGCGTGGGGCGCGTGCGTCTAAACGCACGTGTCCTTGGGGTTTATTGTCCGAGGATTATTTGAGGTCGAGAATTGGTCGCAAATGTGGAAATTATGTGATTGGTCTCCAAATGCCCCGTTCAGGATATGGAAC
>USOR01000284.1 GCA_900556425.1 uncultured Coriobacteriaceae bacterium | reverse complement strand
GCATATCGAGGTCATCGTCCGCCAGATGATGCGCAAGGTCCGTGTGGAGGACGCCAATGACGCCACCGGCCTGCTGTCCGGCGCCATGGCCGACGTGCTGGAGGTGGAGGACGAGAACGCCAAGGTGCGGGCCCGCATCGCCGCCGGTGAGGTCAATGCCGAGACCGGTGAGCCGCTGCAGGAGGCCACCTATACCCAGCTGCTGATGGGTATCACCAAGGCATCTCTGGCCACCGATTCCTTCCTGTCCGCTGCCTCCTTCCAGGAGACCACCAAGGTGCTGACCGATGCCGCGATCGAGGGCAAGGTCGACAAGCTCCAGGGCCTCAAGGAGAACGTTATCATCGGCAAGCCCATTCCCGCGGGCACCGGCCTCAAGCGCTATCGCGACTTGCAGCTCACCTACAAGGGCGAGCGCATCGACCGCAGCGGTTCGAGTGCCGATCGTCTGCCCGACTGGGCCCCCGAGGAGCTCCGCGAGACCGAGAGCCTGCTGCCGCAGCCGCAGGAGTGGGCCATCAACGGCGAGGAGTACCTGGGCGGTGCTCCGGGCGATATGTCGATGTTCCTCAATGGCGGCTACCTCGGTGGCCGTGGGCCGCAGCTCGCACCCGAGCTTGCCAAGCTGTATCTCTTCGACGACCTGGGTGTCAGCCAGCGCTGGGCCAACAAGTTTAGCGAGGCCGGCATCGAGATGGTCGGCGACCTCGTCGGCAAGACCGAGGACGAGCTGTTCCGTATCGAGGGCATTGGCGTCAAGGCAATCGAGGAGCTCAGGGCCGGTCTCGAGGCACGCGACTTGCTCTACATCCTCGACGATCCCAAGAAGAACGACGAGCCGGATGCCTCGCAACTGCTCGAGATGCTGTTCTCGCCGGAAGACGCGATGTACATGGGCGCCGATGTGCCCCAGTCTTACAGCGCCGATCCCGACGACTTCATCGGCACGACCTCGCAGCGCCATTCGTCTTCCGATGAGGATGTGCTCAACGAGTTGCTTGGCGGCCTGAGCGATTCCGGCTTCGGCATCACCGACGAGGAGACCGAGAAGCTCGAGAACACGCAAGACGACGACGGTCTGATTGGCTAGAATTGTCAAGCTTTTTTAGCTGCAATTTCTAAACGGGAATCCCCTGGTCATTGTGACCAGGGGATTCGTGCGTGATAGGGCATGAAAAAGTTTGGATACACCCGGGTGCGTGGCGTTTGACAGTCTTGGATTGGACGGGTAGTCTACCGCCTTGCGCTTTTGAAACCTGCAAAAGCACTACTACGGTAAACCGGTAGCAAAACGAAAGGAACTACATTGCCTACCATTAATCAGTTGGTCCGCAAGGGCCGCGCGAAGGCAGTCGACAAATCCAAGTCGCCCGCCCTCAAGGGCAATCCCCAGAAGCGTGGGGTTTGCACGCGCGTCTACACCGCAACCCCCAAGAAGCCGAACTCGGCTCTTCGCAAGGTTGCCCGTGTCCGTCTTGTCAACGGCATGGAAGTCACCGCTTACATCCCCGGCATTGGCCACAACCTGCAGGAGCACTCGATGGTGCTCATCCGTGGCGGCCGCGTCAAGGACCTTCCCGGTGTCCGCTACAAGATCATCCGCGGTACGCTCGATACCGCTTCCGTGTCCGACCGTGCTCAGGCCCGTAGCCGCTACGGCGCCAAGAAGCCCAAGAACTAAAGAAAGGGGAGATTGAGAAATGCCACGTCGTTCAGCTGCAGTACGCCGCGAGATTACTCCGGATGCCGTATACAACAACCGCCTTGTCACGCAGCTCATCAACAAGATCCTGCTCGATGGCAAGCGTTCGACTGCCGAGAGCATCGTCTATGGTGCCTTTGACATTGTCGAGGCAAAGACCGGCGAAGATCCCCTGAGCGTCTTCAAGAAGGCCATGGACAACGTCCGCCCCACGGTTGAGGTCAAGCCCCGTCGCGTCGGTGGCGCCACGTACCAGGTCCCGACCGAGGTCAACTCCCGTCGTGCCACGACGCTCGCCATCCGCTGGATCGTCGGCTACTCGCGCGATCGCAAGGAGCGCAGCATGGCCGAGCGCCTCGCGAACGAGATCATGGACGCCTCCAATGGTCTGGGCGCATCCGTCAAGAAGCGCGAGGATGTCTACAAGATGGCCGAGTCCAATCGCGCCTTCTCTCACTATCGCTGGTAGGAGGTATACACAATGGCAACGAAGAAAACTCCGCTCGA
>USOR01000283.1 GCA_900556425.1 uncultured Coriobacteriaceae bacterium | reverse complement strand
ACGCGCCGCGTTCGTCTATCAGCCTCCTGGCTATCTTCGCGTGATTGAACGACCTCCTCGTGTTCTTCTGCTTGTTCTCCTCCCCGGCTTTCTCTGCCATGCGCACCTTCTCCGAATGGCCCGGAGCGTGCTTGTAGGCGCTGTCAACCTTCTGGCGCACCACGCGCTCGCTCATGGGCGGCACGCAGCAGCGGTTGTTGTAGTCCATGACGGCGGCAAGGGCGGTCTCGTACGGCAGGTTATTGGCGCGCATTGAGCATGCCAGCTTGTAAAGGGCGTTATCGCGCCCCTCGCCCTCATGGATCACGTCGGGCATGGACAGTTTGTCGCCGTCCTCCTGCTTGGGCGTGACCGCATCGAGGAACCTGCGCGCCGCGTCGTCGGCCACCGGTATCGGCACCTCCCACGGGGCCTTGACCCATTCGTAGGCTCTGCCGTTGGGGTGGATGGAGGGCGGTGCGACCACGTAGCCGTTGTGTCCGCGTATGTCGATACCCAGCTCGGCGTTCTGCCGGTTGATGACCTTGCCGGGAAAGCGCATCAGCAGATGGTTGCCGCCGCTGCCCGTCCTGACCATCGGCGCTTCCGGCAGCGGGGATTCCGTCTCGAACTCGTTCACGAAGTCCCAGCCGTCCACGTCGCCCTTGCGGTCTATGTCGATGGCCACGAGGCCGTCCGACACGTCGCCGCAGACGATGCCGATGTTGTGGTCTGGATGGCGCAGCCAGTGGTTCCTGACCTGCTCGACGTTGGCCGTAGCCTTGGTCGAGCCGCCCTTGATGCACGGCTCCTTGCCCCTGGATTTGAGCGGTATGAGCGCAAGGCCCATCTCGGCGTAGGCGACCGCCGCCCTGCCAAGCTCGCTAAGCTCTGTCATCGACGGTCACCCCCAGGAGCTCGCAAATCCTACGTGCGGACTCATTCGGCGCGCAGAACTCGAATCGGCATCCGTAGCGCCGCTCGATGGTGTCCATGGCCTTGTAGAGCCGCGCGCCCTGTATCGGCTTGTTGGTGCCGTGCCTGGGGCACTTGCCCTTGCCGTTCGGGTCGCATCCACGTGCCTTGCCCTCGACGCGGCGGTTATGGCATTTGACGCAATGGCCGTTCGTCCAGCGCACCACGTCTCCCATGTTTGCGTAGCCCAAATCGTTCTCCACGAGGATGACAAGGCGATAGCCCCACGAGGATGCCCGTTCTATCTCGGCGATGAAGCGCTCGTGCTGTGCTCCGTTGATGTTGGAGGCCACCTCGTCAACGCTGGCCTTGGTGTCAACGCAGACGTTGGAACCCTCGGCGCAGTAGTCACCTGCTGGCGCGACGGCCGGGTTGGCGGCGTGACCCTTGGGGGTCAGCGCCGTCCTCACCAGCTCGATGCCGTGCCTGGCGAACCACAAGTGCTTGCCCTCGTGCTTGCCAGCCTGCTGCCTCGTGTCTTCGTAGACCATGGACATTAGAACGGCACGTCCGAATCATCGTAGGCCGCTGTCGCAGTCGTGGACTTAGCGGGTGCGGGGCTATCGCTGACCGAGGCGTAGTCTGCCCAGTCCACCTTGTTTCCGTTCTCTAGCTTCACCTTGACCTTCGGGCTGTCGTCTGCGGTCACGATGCGCTCTGGGCGCACGTTGACGTTGACGTAGCCCCTGTCGTTCGTGCGCTCGATGCCATCGAACTGCACGAGGCACCTCTTGCCCACGAACATGGTCCACTTGTCTGCTTCGAACGCGGCCTTGGAGTCGAATCCAGGATTGGCCTCGTCAAGCGCCTTGAAGGTGTGCTTGAGCATGCCGAGCGCCGTTTGCTTCCAGCTCATGTACACCACGTGGGCGTACTGCTTGTCGGCGTAGAACGGGCGGGAGAACTCGCCCGCGAACTCGCCCTCGGCCACGTCCAGCAACACGCGCACGCACTGCTTCTCGTCGCTCGTGGCATGGCCGTCCCTGGTATCCCATTCGGTCTGGATGCCCTTGATCTCGCACATGTACACGCCGGGCGTCATCGCCCTGAAGTCACCGCCTGCGGTTGACTCGTTGGCGTCCTCCCATTCGGTCGGGTCTAGCTTAGGCATTGTCGTTTCCCTTCTTGTCGGTTTCCTTGCCGAGGACGGCCTTTTCCGCCTCTCGGATCATTTCGATTGCTTTTTGCGTGGCGTAGTGGTCCACGAGCAGCCTGTACTCGTGTAGGGTGATGGTCACGGTCAAGTCGCCGTCGTGGGCC
>USOR01000282.1 GCA_900556425.1 uncultured Coriobacteriaceae bacterium | reverse complement strand
CTCGGCTCGAGCGCACCTGCCCTTGCAGCCGAAGATGACGCGACGATCGACGGCAAGCTCATGGGAGCCGTCACCCGCACTCTCAACGACGCGGCGCTCGCTTCGGGAAGCGCCATCGACGCCCAGAGCTATCTCGGCAACTTCGACGAACCCGTCGAATGGACGAGCTGCGGTGCCAGCACCTACGGCATCGGCGACGGGCTCATGGGCTCGGGCTGCTCGGATGGCAGCATCGTGACCGAAAGCTCCATGGGCGTGGCGCATAAGACGCTCCCCTTGGGCACCCAGATCCAGATTATGTACGACGGCAAGGTCGTGAACGCGACCGTGCATGACCGCGGCCCCTTCATTACGGGACGTGACCTTGACTTGCAACCCGCCATTGCGTGGGCCCTCGATTTTGACGGCGTCGGTACGGTCCAGTACCGCGTCATGGCGTAAGTTCCATGGACGCGCTCGAAATCCAAAACATATGCGTGCGCAATGGCGCACTCGACCTTGAGGTCGGCATGGCAATTGACACGCTGCATGTCACCGAGGAACAGGCCAATCGCATTCTCGAACTGCTTCCCAACCTTGCGAACCATGTCTGCGTGAACGGTGCCGGTGACGGCAGCTTCGGTGACGAGATCGTGGGTACGGAGCTCGCGCATCTGCTCGAGCACGTCATCATCGAGCTGCAGGGTAAGGCAGCTCCGCAGGATCGCCAGCTTGCCGGGCACACGTCATGGCTCGAGGAACTCGAGGTAACGGCTCCGCAGGGCTACGCCCTCATGCGCACGACGGTGTCCTTCGCCAACGACTTCGTCGCGCTTGGGGCGATGAACTGCGCCATCGAGATCATCGCCTGGGCGTTCGAGCCCGATGCGGACGACATGCCCGACGTCGATGGCATGATCGCCTTCCTTGCCGCGATGTAGGCGCAAATCTATACTCTTCCCAAGACGTCATCTGCGTTCTGAGGAGGCACCATGCACTGCGAACAGAAGCTCGCCGAAGGCCTGTATTGGATTGGCGGAGACGACAAGCGTCTCGGGTTGTTCGAGGCTAGTCATCCAGTGCCGCACGGCATGTCCTACAACAATTATCTGCTGCTTGACGAGAAGGTCGTGCTCTTCGACACCATCGACCGCGCGGTCGAGGAGCGTTTCTTCGAGACGGTCGACTATCTGCTTGACGGGCGCAAGATCGACTACATCATCGTCTCGCACATGGAGCCCGATCACAGTGCCACGCTCGGTGCCATGGCCGCCATGCATCCAGAGGCACAGCTCGTCTGCACCAAGGTTTGCAAGACTCTTATCGGGCAGTTCTTCGATCCCGAGCTTGCAGCTCGTTGTCTGGTCGTGGGCGATGGCGACTCCATCGAGACTGGAGCGCACACGCTCGCCTTTGCGACGGCCCCCATGGTGCACTGGCCCGAGGTCATGGTCACCTACGATGTCGAGGATAAGATCCTGTTCTCGGCCGACGCCTTCGGCTCCTTTGGCGGCCTAGACGGACGTCTCTTCGATGACATGTACGATTTCGAGGACGAGCTCCTTGACGAGGTGCGCCGCTATTACGCCAACATCGTGGGCAAGTACGGAACCCAGGTCAACGAACTCCTCGACAAGGCCGACACGCTCGACATCAAGATGATTTGCCCGCTGCATGGCCCCATCATCAGGGACAACATCGACCTGATTAAATCCAAGTACCGCAGCTGGGCGAGCTATGAGCCCGAGGATGAGGGCGTTGTCATTGCCTACGCTTCGGTCTACGGGGGCACGCGCGACGTGGCCGAGAAGCTTGCCTTCAAGCTGAGCGATGCGGGCATTCACGACCTGGCCCTCTACGACCTGTCCGTGACCGACCCGAGCTACGTGTTGGCCGACGCCTTCCGCGCGAGCAACATCGTGCTGGCCTCCGTCACCTACAACGCGGACGTGTTCCCCAAGATGAAGGAGCTTGTCGATTGCTTTGTCGGACATAACCTGCGCTGCCGTCGCTTCTCGTTTATCCAGAACGGCAGCTGGGGTCCCATCGCAGGCAAGAAGATGATGGATGCGGTCGAGGCCATTCCCGAGCACGAGGTCGTGGGGGAGCTGTTCACCATCAAGTCGCGCATGACCGACGAACAAGACGGTGATCTCGACAAGCTGGCGCACGACATCGTCGATTCCATTCGCAATCCAGAAGAGCCGATTATGGCTGACGTGCAGCATGTCGCTCCC
>USOR01000281.1 GCA_900556425.1 uncultured Coriobacteriaceae bacterium | reverse complement strand
TCGACCATGTCACGGTGGAAACGGTCCCAGAGCTGGTTGAAGCGCTCCTTATCCATCTTGCGGATGATGCCCTTCTTGCTTGGCGCGTCGATGGCGATGATGTATTCCTTCTTTCGCAGCTCATCGACGGGGTACAGCCAGCCGGCGGCGCTGATGACGGCAACCGATCCCTTGTCGTAGTAATCGCCCCTGACCATGCGATGGCCGTTGACGGTCATGTTGTCCCGTATGCGCTCGACGAACGAGCGGTGGTCGTCTCTCTCGTAGTTTTCGTGGTCGAATTGCGTTGCGGGGATGGTATCGAGATCAACGCCCAAGGCCAGGGCGTCTTCCTTGATATCGTCAAGCGGAAGCAGCTTCTCCGCCTTCTTGAGGTGGTCAAGGTAGCTTCTCTCGGCTGCTCCCTTTTCCATGATGAAGGACGGACCCTTCAGAAAGTCCTCGAAGGCATCGAGGACGAGTGCGGCGTTATCGTAGTTGTACTTCTTGAGTTCGAGCTCGAAGCCGATCTTCAAATCGCCTATGAAGTCGGACAGGGGGGCCATGCCGCTCGTGAACTGCCCGATGAGCACGTTGCGGGGCATTTGGTAGCGCTCCACGGCAGCGCTGTAGCGTTGTTTGAACGGTGCGTGCCATACGCAGATGCCGTTCATGGTCATGATCTTGGCATGCGCACGCAGACTGTACTCAACGTCGTCGGTACGCACGAAGATGGGCAGCGGTAGCCCTTCGCGATCGATTACGGATACGGGTATGACGCAGTACCACCAGGCAGCGTAGGACTGCGACATGCCCCGCCTCTTCGGGGCTGCAGTGGACAAAGGCCTCGTTTGCGACGCAGTCGTGCAGCACATCGACGTAGGCAAGGTTCTTGGCGGGGAAGTACTTGCCGTTGCATGCCACGAATCCGACGTCTTCGTAGCGCAGATTTGGCTGGTCCATGCTCATCATGGCACCACTCAAGAACGCTTCCGAATAGTCGTCGTTTACGATGGAGAGCAAGTTGAAGGTGCGTATGATGCTTTCGGGCGAGATGCTCACGTCATCGTCCATGAGCAGCACGTGGGTGGCACGCGGGGCCTGTTCCATGGCCTCGATCATGCCTCGGGCAAAACCGCCCGCTCCACCTGCATTGGGATTGGGATGCAAGAAGATGCGCTCGGATTCGACGTCCTTGGCGTCAAGGGTACGACCGTTGTCGACGACATGCATGGAAAAGTGTTCCGAGATGGGCTCGTCAGTTTCGATGACGCGCGTTCTGACAAGCTCGACATTGGGGAGGATATAGTTTTCGTTTTTGAAGGTCGTCGTGCAAAGGGCGAGCTCGACGGGGCGGATGCTCTCGTCATCAATCTGGGTGTAATAGTAGCTGTTGTGGATCTGCACGGCTCCCTGGCTTTCAAGCAGGAAGCCCACGAGCACGTCATCGTTGAGCTCGAGGGGGATATCAAGCGCGACCCACTCTTCGCTTGCCGCGATATCGCGCCTTGTCGTATCGAGAGGCTCGGCATGCCATGTGTACGAGTCGGCGCGTGTTTGTGTGAACGCGCAGGCGGCTCCCTTAAGCTCGAGGTGCAAGAAGAACTCTCGGGCGTTGGTATAGCGCATCCACTTGCTTGTGGGCAGCGCATTGAAGAAGGTGGTGAAGTCGAAGGTGCCGGGTCCTTGCAGGCTCCATTCGCCCTCGGCGGAATCACCGCATGCTACGGGGGCATTGGAGGAACAATACATGGCAGGGGCTCGGAAGAACTGCCAGCTGTTTTCCAGTAGAACGTTCGATAGCTTATGTCGCTGCATGCCGTTTCCTTCCACGTATTGCCGCGGTTTCTTCCGGCTATTCTATCCGAGCATTTCGGCTAGAACCGCAAAAAAGGCAAAAGGATACATACGAACGTAAAAAGGTGGATTGGCGACCGTGTCGTTTCCGTTGCGGGATTGCTGCGCGCATGTAACGGGTTTTACGGACGGGAGCTTAGTAAAATGCAGCCAGATCATGTTACGCAGAAAGGACGCTAAAGGAGGTCAAATGGTTAGTTTGACAAGCAAAGGGCATGCGAAAAGATGTGCGCTCATCGCGATTCTTGCGCTTGCGTGCGCGGCTCTTGTCATGATGGTGCAGCTTCCGGCAAAAGCTGCCCATGCCGATGAATCCGCGGTGAAGATGAATCGTCTCTACAATCCCAACAGCGGCGAGCACTTCTACACCGCCAGCCCGGTTGAGAAGGTCAGCCTCATG
>USOR01000280.1 GCA_900556425.1 uncultured Coriobacteriaceae bacterium | reverse complement strand
ATGACCGAAGAGGGCAACATCATCGCCGCGCGCGATAGACTCGGTCGTTTGCCAGTGCTCATCGGCAAGAACCACGAAGGCTATTGCGCTTCATTCGAGTCGTTCGCTTACCAGAAGATCGATTACGAAACGGTCTACGAGCTGGGCCCCGCCGAGATCGTGAACATCACGGCCGATGGTTACGAAACGCTCGCGCCAGCCGGCGAAGAGATGAAGATCTGCGCCTTCCTATGGATTTACTACGGGTATCCCAATTCCAAGTACGAGGGAGAGAATGTCGAGGTCGTACGCAATCGCAATGGTGCCATCATGGCACGCGATGAGAAAGCGCGCGGCATCTTGCCCGACGTCGATTCCGTTGGTGGCGTGCCTGATTCCGGTGTCGCGCATGGTATCGGCTATTCCAACGAATCGGGCTTGCCCTATGCGCGCCCCTTCATCAAGTACACGCCCACCTGGCCGCGCTCCTTCATGCCGCAGGACCAGTCCATTCGTAACCGTGTTGCCAAGATGAAGCTCGTTCCCGTTCCGGAGCTCATCGAGGGCAAGAAGCTGCTCTTCGTCGATGACTCCATCGTGCGTGGCACGCAATTGCGCGAAACGGTGAGTTTCCTGTATGACGCTGGCGCAGCCGAAGTGCACATGCGTAGCGCTTGTCCGCCCATCATGTACGGGTGCAAGTACCTTACCTTCTCACGTAACAAGGATGATATGGACCTGCTCGCGCGGCGTGTCGTTCAGCAGCTCGAGGGCGACGAGGGCCAGGAGCATCTCGACGAGTACGCCGATGCCACGACCGAGCGCGGCGCCTGCATGCTCAAGACCATCTGCGAGGAGATGGGCTTCGATTCGCTGAGCTACCAGTCGCTGCCGGGCATGCTCGAGGCCATCGGCATCGATCCGTCCACGGTCTGCACCTATTGCTGGGATGGTAGGGAATAAAAGCCTGAAAACAGAGTTCGCTGGCGCAAGGCGCTTGCCAGTCGATTGCACCCGAAGCTCGAAAACGCTCAGCCGCTGCGGAACTCGCGCGCAAGACCGGCGCGCTCAGACAGTCCTCGCAAAACCGCTTCGCGTTTTCAGCGCTTCTGCAATCGGGGCGGCGCACCTTGCGCCAGCGAACTCTATTGGAAATCAGTCATCTTCGTCCCAGAAGGCGGCATCGGCCTCTTCCTCGAGACGTAGCTGACGCTCGCGCTCGGCCGCTTCCTCCTCGATGCGATGCAGGGCGCGCATGGTGTCATTGTCATAGCGTTCGTGTTCGAACAGGTAGTCGTAGAGGGCCTGTGCGTTGTTCGCGTAGCCGTAGAACTTCACCCGCTTACCGCCCAAATTGAAGATGAAGTAGGCGTTGCGACCCGGATGAAACGAGACGCTGACCTGATCCCATGTATAGCTCTGCCTTTTGGCCATCCAACTGGTGTAGACGACGCCTTCGTCAGACACGGTGATCTTCTTGTTAAGAAAGCAGCATATGTAGTAGAACCCCAATACGATGGCGGCGATACCGCAGATGCAGGCAAATAGCATCCCGAAATTGACCAAATCGTTATTGAGGATGGAATAGCAATCCGAAGACCGCATTCATGCGAACGCGTTCGGTGCAGGTGACGGATGGGGGCACGTTCATCTAGAGCGCCTCTCGTATGGCCGCAAGCAGCTCGTCATAGGTCTCGAGTGCGGGGATATCGGGATATGCCGCCTTAAGCTCATCGGTGGTCCTGAAGAGGAAACCCGCCTTTGCATCCTCGATCATGCAGATGTCATTGTGGCTGTCACCAGCGCAAATCGTCTCGTAGCCCATCTCGTTGATGAGGCGCGTGACCTGGACCTTCTTCTCTGCCTTGCGCATGCTCCAACCCGTGATGCGTCCATTCTCGTCGACGATGAGCTCATTGCAGAGGATGGTCGGCCAACCAAGCTTCTTCATGAGCGGAGCGGCGAACTGCGAGAAGGTGTCGCTCACGATCATGACCTGCGTGAGCGAGCGCAGCTCGTCGAGAAACGCACGTGCTCCATCAAAGGGATCGAGTGTCGCGATCGTCTCCTGTATCTGGGAGAGCTTGAGGCCATGCTCATCGAGTATGTCGAGGCGGTACTGCATGAGCTTGTCGTAGTCGGGCTCCTCCCGTGTGGTGCGCGTGAGTTCGGGGATGCCGCATGCTTCGGCAAACTCAATCCAAATCTCGGGAACGAGCACTCCCTCAAGGTCTAGGCATACAACGTTCATGGTCATGATCT
>USOR01000279.1 GCA_900556425.1 uncultured Coriobacteriaceae bacterium | reverse complement strand
GAGCCGTAGCGGTGCAACCATCATCGGCGGCATGCTCACGGGATGCTCGCGCACGGCCTCTGCCGAGTTCACCTTCTTCCTTGCCATTCCCATCATGTTTGGCTGGGGTATCGTCAAGGCCTTCAAGACGTTTGTCACGGCCGGTCTCGTCATGACCGCGACCGAGGTTGTGGTGCTCGTCGTTGGCATCGTCACGGCTTTCGTGGTCTCGGTGCTCTCTATCAAGTTTCTCATGGGTTATATCAAGAACAATGACTTCACGGCTTTTGGCGTGTATCGCATCATCATCGGCATCGTCGTCTTGGGTTACTTCGGCATCAAGTTGATGGTCGGCTAAAGAGTAGAGTGGGAATTACGATGGAAGCCACTATACTCCTTGCTCTTCAGTCGCTGCGCTTTCCCGTTCTCACGCAGCTTGCCGCGCTCGTGTCGGCGCTCGGTAACTACGGGTTCATTTGGATTGTGCTCGGCATTCTCCTCATCGTTTTTCTCGGAAGAAATGACGTCGGTGTCACCCTGCTTTTCACCGTCGTCTTCACGGGCATCATCGTCGGTTTCATCTTGCAGCCCATCTTTGCGCACGTTCGCCCCTACGATGCCGGTATTGGTGTAAGCGCCGTCATGGGCGTGAGCCGTACGGGCTATTCGTTCCCAAGTTTTCACGCGGCGACGTCCTTTGCGGCGGCAACGGTCATTGCAATGCTTGCCGGGCGGCGCTGGGGAACCTGGGCCTTCGTCGGAGCCGTTTTCATCGCATTGTCTCGCATTTACCTGGGCGTCGAGTGGCCCCTCGACATCCTTGTCGGCGCTCTTGTCGGTGTTCTCGCTGGCGTTGTCTCAGCTTGGGTTTACAATCAGTTCCTGCACGACCTCATTCGAGATTACCCCGGTATGAATCGTGCCAAGGGGCGACGTAAGTCCGTCAGCGAAAGCTCCGCGGCTCGCCGCAAGAAATAGCATCGCAATGACGATTATCCGGATCGGAAGGGAAGAGGCATGACAGAAGACCAGAACGCAGAGATCGAGATCGGGAAGCATCGCGCCGTCATCGACTCGCTCGACGAGCAGATCGTCGCGCTTCTCAACAAGCGTGCGACCGAGTCGCTCGCCATCCGCATGCTCAAGCCGCAGGCACAGATGGGCCTCTATGACCCAAAGCGCGAAGAGGAGATCTTCACGCGCCTCGAAGCGCTTAATGACGGCCCCATGTACAGCAATGACATTCGCGAAATCTACGCGACCATTCTCAGGGTAATGAAGGAGATTCGCGCATGAGCAAGACCTACGTTCCCAATCGCACATCCGATGAGGTCGTCATCTTCGCCGGCCCGTGCTCGGTTGAGAGCGCCGAGCAATTCGATACGGTCGCTCGGGGTCTGAGCGAGCTGGGTCTTTCCTGGATTCGCGGCGGTGCCTTCAAGCCACGCACGAGCCCGTATTCCTTCCAAGGTCTCGGCATCATGGAAGAGGCTGGCAAGACCTACGGTCTCAAGACCATCACCGAAGTCGTCGACACCACGCACGTCGTCGAAGTGCTCGAGCATGTCGATGGCATCCAGATCGGCACGCGTAACATGGCCAATTTCGAGCTTCTCAAGGTCATCGGCAAGGCAACCGAAGATTCGCATCAACCCGTGCTCTTCAAGCGCGGCATGGCCGCCACCATCGACGAGTGGCTCTCCGCCGTCGAGTACATCACGCAATACGGCAATCCCAACGTCATGCTCTGCGAGCGCGGTATCCGCACCTTCGAGAACGCGACGCGATTCACGCTCGATATCGCGGCCGTCCCCGTCGTGCACCAGCGTTCGATGTATCCCATTTGCGTCGATGTGAGCCATCCCGCCGGTCAGACGGCTCTCGTCGGCGATCTTGCCAAGGCCGCCATCGCAGCCGGCGCCGACGCACTCATGATCGAAGTGCATCCCGACCCAAAGGTCGCGAAGTCCGACGCGTCCCAGCAGCTCACGCTTCCGCAGTTTGCCGAGCTTCTGGACGAGCTCAAGCAAATCGCGGCTGCTGTTGGCAAGAAGGTCGTCTAGTGCTCGATCTATCTTCGCTCAACGACGCGCAGAGGGAGGCGGTCCTTACATGTGAGGGGCCGCTTCTCGTTTTGGCGGGCGCGGGAAGCGGCAAGACGCGCGTGCTCACCTATCGCATCGCGCATCTGGTCGAGGATTGCGGTGTTGCGCCCTGGAACATCCTTGCCGTCACCTTCACCAACAAGGCGGCCGCGGAAATGC
>USOR01000278.1 GCA_900556425.1 uncultured Coriobacteriaceae bacterium | reverse complement strand
CTCGCCCTCGGGCAGGGGGAACTTCGGCAGGATGGGCTCGCGCTCTAACGTGACGTCGCACTTCGCCGCCACTTCCACGGTGTTGTCGCAGGCCTCGGGAAAGTCCTTCATGGCCTCGCGCATTTCCTCTTCGGTCTTCATGTAGAACTGGTCGTTCTCGAACTTCATGCGGTTCGTCTGGTTGACCGTGGAACCGGTGCCGATGCACAGCATGATGTCCTGGGCCTCGGCGTCTTCCTTCAGCAGGTAGTGGAAGTCGTTGGTGGCGATGGTCTTGAGCCCCGCGGCCTTCGCCACGCGGGTGAGCTCGTGGTTCAGCTCGGTCTGGGTGAAGCCGGCGTCGGTGCGGATGCCCTGGTTCTGCAGCTCGATGTAGAAGTCGTCCTTGCCGAAGATGTCGATAAAGGTCTGCGCCCACTCCTTGGCGATTTCGTACTCGCCGCGATCGATGGACTTGGGAATGACGCCAGCGATGCAAGCGCTCGTGGCCAGGATGCCGTCGTGGTATTGGCGCAGCGCTTCGAGCGTGACGCGCGGCTTGTAGTAGAAGCCGTCCGTTGCGGCGTCCGAGACAATGCGCATGAGGTTGCGATACCCGCGATTGTCCTTCGCGAGCAAAATCATGTGATAGAGCTCAGGGCGCTTGTCGCGGCTCAACGTGGAATCCGGCGTGAAATAGACCTCGCAGCCGATGATGGGCTTGATGCCTGCCTTGATGGCCGCCTGGTAGAACTCCGCGCAGCCGTACATGTAGCCGTGGTCCGTGATAGCGACGGCAGGCATGCCGAGCTCCTTGGCGCGCGTGCATAGCTCGCTGATGCGCGTGGCACCATCGAGCAGGGAATACTCCGTGTGTACGTGCAGGTGCACGAAGGTGCCGGCCTCGCGGCATGACGTGGGGATGGGGCCTTCGCCCTCGCTCGCGGCCTTGATTTGCTCGAATGCGGGGATGTCCTGTTCCGCCATGCCTTACTCCTCGCCTTCCGAGCCCGTAGCCTCGCCCGTGGCATCGTTTGCCGCGATGATGCGCAGCGCATCCTCGTAGCCGCCGCTCCCGTAGTTGAGGCACTTCGACACGCGGCTGATCGTGGTAGCAGAGGCTCCCGTGACGTCTTGCACATCGAGATAGCTTTGGCCATCTGCCAGCAGTCGTGCGACCTCGAGACGTTGCGACATCTCGGCTATCTCGCGCACGGTGCACAGGTCGAGCAGGAAGTCGTAGACCTCATCGGTGCTGTCCATGCTGGAGAGCACGGTGAGCAGCTTATCGACGAGCGGAGTTCGGAGTTTGTCAGACACGTGCGCTCCCAAGGCTAATCGCGGATGATTTTGAGTATGCGGATATCCTACTACGCTCCTGCGACACGGTCCGCGTAAATTCCGATTCGTACCCCCTTTGTCATCCCGAGCGGAGCGAAGCGGAGTCGAGGGATCTCTCCCCTTCTTATCTCATTGCGCTACACTGTCACGTATCCCGTTCGCCCTCACCTCCCGCAAAAGGAGCCCTCATGATCAACGAAGAGATGTACGCCCTGGGTGCCGCACCCAACAAGATTCGCGAGATATTCGCCTACGGCCTCGAGCGCAAGGCCCAGATTGGCGACGACAAGGTCTTCGACCTCTCCATCGGCAACCCGAGCGTACCCTCCCCCGCCATCGTCGACGAGACCATCGCCCGCCTCGTGCGCGAGGGTCAGGGCACCATGCACGTCTATACCATGTCTCCCGGTCTCGTCGAGGCCCGCGAGGCCGTCGCGCAGAACCTCAACCGCCGCTATGGCACGCACTACACGGCCGGCAACCTCTACTTCACGGCCGGCGCCTCGGCCGCCATCTGCATAGCCATCAAGGCCGTCGTCGTGCCCGGCGAGGAGCTCATCGCCATCACGCCGTACTTCCCCGAGTACAAGACCTGGGCGAGCAACGCCGGTGCGGTAACCGTCGAGGTACCCGCGCGTGCAAGCGACTTCATGCTCGACATCGACGCGATCGAGGCCGCCATCACGCCCAAGACGGCCGCCATCATCATCAACACGCCCAATAACCCCGTTGGCTCGGTCTACAGCGACGAGAACCTCGCGCAGCTCGCGGACCTTCTGCGCGCCAAATCCGCCGAATACGGCCACACCATCTACCTCATCAGCGACGAGCCCTACCGCGAGCTCGTCTACGACGGCCTCACCCCCGCCTGGGTCCCGAGCCTCTACGACGCCACCTTCGTCTGCTATTCGTGGTCCAAGTCGTTCTCGCTGCCCG
>USOR01000277.1 GCA_900556425.1 uncultured Coriobacteriaceae bacterium | reverse complement strand
GGGCGCCACCTGAGGTGACGCCCGAAACCAGACACACTTTTTGTCCTATAACCCTAGCTTGCTCGCATAGATGATTACCGGCACGTATTCGCAGCTAATTAAAAAGCCCGGGTACAAAACCCGGGCTTTTCAGTAACGAAAACGCAATAGAATGCGTGAGATTGCAGTAAAGCGGAGTGCGAAGCGTACAAAGAGGTACGCGAGCACTCCGCTGAACAGCAAGATTGCGTATTATATTGCGTTTACGCCTCGGTGTAGTTGCGGACGATGTCTGCGGCAACCTTGATGCCGGGGCCCATCGTCGAAGACAGCACGACGGACTTGACGTAGCGGCCCTTGGTGGCGGCCGGCTTCACACGCAGAATCTCGTCATAAAGTGCACCGTAGTTCTCGGCAAGAGCCTTGGGCTCGAAAGAAACCTTGCCAATGTTGACATGGCAGATGCCATAGCGATCGGCACGGTACTCGACCTTGCCGCCCTTGAGCTCGCTCACGGCCTTGGCGACATCCGGCGCAACGGTACCAAGCTTGGGATTCGGCATCATGCCGCGAGGACCAAGGACCTTACCCAGACGGCCAACCTTGCTCATCATGTCGGGAGTTGCGACGGCAGCGTCGAAATTGATGTTGCCAGCCTGCACGTCGGCAACCAGATCGTCGGAACCGACAACGTCAGCACCAGCCTCGAGAGCCTCCTTGGCCTTATCGCCCTCGGCGAAGACGGCAACGCGGACTTCCTTACCCGTGCCATTGGGCAGCGAGATGGAACCGCGAACCTGCTGGTCTGCCTGACGGGTGTCAATGTTGAGGCGGAATGCGACCTCGATGCTCTCGTCAAAGGATGCAGGCGCAATCTCCTTGGCAAGCGTGCAAGCCTCGAGCGGCGTGTACTGCTTGTCCTCGTCAACCTTGGCCAGTGCGGCCTCGTACTTCTTTCCGTGCTTTGCCATTTTCTTTCCTCCTCGTGGTCAACGAGCCTGGCCGGCCCTCCCACTACATGCACGCAACCTTATGCTGCGTGCTTATTACCTAACCTACCAAATAGCGTACTGCTCGATACATGTGAACGCTTTTCGTCGAAACCATCCACCGTGCTCGTCGGGTGCGAATTGCGAAGCCCGATGAGCAGAAGTTCCAAAATCGCGAAGCGGTTTTGCGAGGACTGTTTGAGCGCGCGGTTTGTGCGCGCGAGTTTCCCTAAAGGGACTAGCTTCGCGTCGCCGCACGCAGCTGAGCGATTTTGGGACTTTGGGTGCGAATCAAAGGCGAGCTATTCGCGCCCGATGGACTAAGCCTCCTCGACCAAAGTTTCCGGCCTGCTTGTCAGCAAGCCGCCTCGCGCGGCAAGCCGCGCTTTTCACCGCCTTTTAGGCGTCGGCGACAGTCACGCCCATGGAGCGGGCGGTGCCGGCCACGATCTCCATGGCCGCCTCGATGTCGTTGGCGTTGAGATCGGGGAGCTTGGTCTCGGCAATCTCGGTAAGCTGAGCCTGCGTGAGCGTGCCCACCTTGTCGCGCTGCGGAACACCGCTGCCCTTCTCGATGCCAAGAGCCTGACGGATGAGAACAGCCGCCGGCGGGGTCTTGCAGATGAAGTCGAAGGACTTGTCCTCATAGACCGTGATCTCGACGGGGATAATCGTATTGCCCTTGTCCTGCGTCTCGGCGTTGAATGCCGTGCAGAACTGCATGATGTTGACGCCCTGGGCGCCAAGTGCCGGGCCAACCGGGGGTGCCGGATTAGCCTGACCAGCAGGAATCTGAAGCTTAATGAAGCCAGTTACTTCCTTGTCCTTAGCCATGATGCCTATCCTTACTAGTACCTGCCCTTACGGGCGCTTATGCTCTATCTATCGAAAGCGCCTGTCGCGAGAAGCCCTCTTCCACATCGAGGCACGACGCGCGCGTTTCTGCCAAACTTAAATCTTTGCCACCTGATCGAAGCTGAGCTCGACCGGTGTCTCGCGGCCGAAGATCGAGACGAGAACCTTGACCTTGCCGGCCTCGGCGTTGATCTCGGAAATCTTGCCGTCGAAATCTGCAAGCGGACCAGAGGTAACCTTAACGGCCATATCGACCTCGAGCCCAACGGTGGTGCGCTTGGGAGCGTCGCCCGTCTTGGACTTGCGCATCATCTTGTTATATTCATCGCGGGAGAGCGGAGCGGGCTTGCCGTTACCGCCAAGGAAACCGGTGACTCCCTCGGTGTTGCGGACGCACGTCCAGGCATCGTCGTCCATCTCCATACGGACGAGTAC
>USOR01000276.1 GCA_900556425.1 uncultured Coriobacteriaceae bacterium | reverse complement strand
GTGATGCGCTTCGTTCACTTCCTGAAGGCGATTGACGGCCGCGTAATCGACGGCGCTCCTGCCCGCACGCTCGCTGCCGAGGATGTCGCGCAGGTATGCGGCCTTCTCTTCAAGTACGTGACGGGTACTGATGGCAGTGCGCAGTGCGCGGTGGCCTTTCAGCGTACGCAGCGAATGTGGATTCAGCAAAAGTCGAGCTACCTGCTCTTTGACGGTGCCCAAAGCGAGCCGCAAGCGTTTGCGAGCCGCTCTATCCGCGTGGGGACGACCTTCGACTTCGTGCTCTTCGGTGACAATGTCTTCTTCCGCAACTTGCGCGCACTCGAGATACTGTTCAAGTTCAACAAGCTCGTGAGCCAACGTGCCAAGGACTATGCAGACACACTCGACGGCATCGTCGCCGATTTCGAGAAGCTCGATGAGCGCATCGACGCAAGCAGGGGCGTGGCAAACAAGCTTCTCAAGATGCAGCGCGAGGGTTCGCCCGTTGCAGAGCTTGAGCCCGAGGAGCTCGAGATGCGTGCCAACCGCATCGCGTATTACAGCCGCAAGCTCAAGTTCAACGAGGACGGCAAGATCATGCTCACCACCAATCGCGAGGTGAATGATTTCCTGCGCATGCTCAATGACGACTTCCTCGTTTCGCCACTTACCCAGGAGGAGTACGAGGCGCGCTCGAAGAAGCCCCTCGGTCGCGATAACGAATAAGCGGGCAGGTGGGACAAGGGGACAGGTCATTTGTCACGCTGAGGTTCGTGTGACAAATGACCTGTCCCCTTGTCCCACATCGGCGAAAAAAAATGAGACAGTTGCTCAGAGCAACTGTCTCATTTTGCATCTCCGGCCGAAATGGCGAGTCCGCTAGTCGATCTTGACGACCCAGCCTTCGGGACCTTCGATTTCGCCGCTTTGGATGCCGGTGAGCGTCTCGCGCAGCTTGGTCATGACGGGGCCGGGCTTCTCCATTCCGCTGATTTCGATGACCTCGTCGTTGTAGGTGATCTTGCCGACGGGGCTGATGACGGCTGCCGTTCCGCACAGGCCGGCCTCGACGAAGTCACCGGCCTCGACCTCGCTCATCTTGACGGGGCGCTCGTCGACCTTCATGCCGAGCATGTCACGTGCGACGACCACGAGCGAGCGACGCGTAATGGAAGGCAGGATGGAGTCCGTATGGCTCTGCGGAACGACGAGCGTACCCTCCTTGTTCACGAAGATGATGTTGGCGCCGCCAGCCTCCTCGACGTAGGTGCGGCTCTGCGAATCGAGGTAGAGGTTCTCGGCAAAGCCGTTGGCGTGGGCCTCGACGTTTGCCTGGAGGCTCATCGCGTAGTTGAGGCCTGCCTTGATGTTGCCGGTGCCGCGCGGCGCAGCGCGATCATAGGCGCTCACGCAGATGTGGATGGGTACGGCGCCGCCCTTGTAGTATGGGCCGACGGGCGTGACGAGAATGCGGAACTGGTATTCGTCGGCCGGCTTGACGCCGATGACCTTGCCCGATGCGAACATGAAGGGGCGAATGTAGAGCGTGGCACCGCTACCGAAGGGCGGAACCCAGGCCTCGTTGGCCTTGACGACTTCCTTGACGGCTTCGATGAAGCGCTCCTTGGGGAAGGGTGGCATGCAGAGGCGCTCGGCCGTCTCGTACATGCGCTCGGCGTTGAGGTCGGGGCGGAAGCAGACGATTGATCCGTCTTCGGTCGTGTAGGCCTTGAGGCCCTCGAAGCACTCCTGGCAGTAGTGTAGAATGCCAGCGCATTCGCTTATGGTGATGTTGTGGTCGGGCGTAAGCTCACCTGCACCCCAGGCACCGTCCTTGTACTCGCAGACGTAGCTGAAGTCAGTCTCCATGTAGCTGAAGCTCAGCTCGCCCCAATCCAGGTCCTTCTTCTGCGTCACGGCAATCATCTCCATCCATCGGCCGTGTGTTCACGTAGCCATTGATTCTATAGCAAATGTCCTCGCGTGCGCCCTTCTTTTGATGGACGAAATGAGGGTTTAACCTTTACTTCTCGCGGTTGTAGTTGATGAGGCATCCTGCTTTGACGATGGCACGCTCCTCGCTTGTCATGTCGGCGATCGACAGTTCGATCTCTCGTGCGCCCGCATCGCCGATGACGAAGGCGCGGATGTGCGAGAGGTCGCCATCGAGCGCGTCGCGGATGCCCGGCACGAATACCCAGTCGCCCACATTGAGAAGCTCGACATCGCCGGCGTACTGGAAGGGCAGCATGCCCCAGTTCATGCAATTGCTGCGATAGCGTTTGGTGG
>USOR01000275.1 GCA_900556425.1 uncultured Coriobacteriaceae bacterium | reverse complement strand
CCGGCATCATCATCGTGAACACGGGCAGCCCCGCCGCACCGACCAGCGAGGCGGTAGCCGAATACCTGCGTGCGTTTCTCTCGGACCCGCGCATATGTCCCATGAACCCACGTCTGTGGCATCTCATCCTGAACCGCTTCATCATCCCCAAGCGCGCCCCAGTCTCGGCTGCCAAGTACGCATCGATATGGACTGACGAGGGCGCGCCGCTTGACGCGGGAATGAGGTCGCTTTCCCAGAAGCTCGAGCGAGCATGCGAACATGATGACGACATCGCCCTCGTACGCCATGCCATGTGCTACTCGGCGCCCTTCGTCGAAGATGCCCTGGCCGATTGCAGGGAGCGCAGCTGTGACGAGGTCATCGTCATCCCGCTGTATCCCCAAAGTGCCTTCTCGACAACCATGGCGGTAAAAGACAAGGTCAACCAGGCGACCGAGAATCTCGGCTGGACGCCGGCGTTACACTTCGTGGAGAACTACCACGACGAGCCAGCCTACATCGCCGCAATCGCGGATTCCGTTTCCCAATCGGGATTCGACGCCAACGCAGGAGACTGTCTGCTCTTCGCGTTTCACTCGATTCCGATGACCGACATCCGCTCCGGAGACACGTACGATAAACAGACGCGGCAAACGGCACGAAACGTTGCCGATGCCCTGGGGCTTCCCGAAAACGCCTGGCGCATGGGCTACCAATGCCGCTTTGACAAGAGCCGCACATGGCTGGGACCTTTCACGAAGGAAGTCCTGGGTACGCTTGCCGACGTACGGCGGCTCTTCGTGATCGCCCCCAACTTCTCCGTCGACTGCCTCGAGACGACCCATGACATCCAGGACGCGTTGCGCAGCACCTGGTTCGAAGCCGATGCAGAACGGACGGAGGACTCGTTCGTCTACGTGCCCTGCCTCAACGACTCACCAGCCCAGGTTGACCTGATCAGGCAGGTCGCCCTACGCGCCCTTTCTACGCCTTGCGTGCCTGCTTGAAGCGCTCGATGTCCTCGCGATACTCCGCGAGCGCCGAGTGCGGCTCCTCGATGTAGAACGGCAAGTCAACCAGGCGCGGATTGTTGGTCATAGCCGCCAGGGCATCAAAGCCAATGGTGCCAGAACCGATTCGGGCATGGCGATCCACATGCGAGCCTCGCGCCTCCTTGCTATCGTTGAGATGCACGGCGCATAGCTTATCCAGGCCGATTACGCGGTCGAACTCGTCGAGAACGCCATCGAGGTCACCCACGATGTCATAGCCGGCACCCCACAGCGCGGCGGCATCGATGAGCACGCCCACGTGATCCTTGAGATCGACCTGCTCGATGACCTGCGCGACTTCCTCGAAGCTACTGCACAGCTGATGCCCCTCGCCCGCAAGCATGCAGATGAGCAGCTTGCCCTGCTGACTGGGGTGTACGGTGGCGTTGATGGCGGCAGCGAACTTGGCAAGGCCCTGCATCTTGGACTCGTCGAGCGCACTGCCGGGGCGCACGAGGTAGTTCTGGCCGGGAATCTCGTCGAGACGCGCCATGTCCTCGGCCATGACCGCCAGGGCGAAGTCACGCTGCTCGACTTTGCCCGAGGCGGGCTCGATATCATAGGGCGCGTAAGCGAGCGGGCTCACGATGCCGTGCTCCTCCGCGTACTCGCGATATGCCTTCACGTCTGCCTCGTCAACGGGCTTGACGCTGCTACCGCGCGGATTGCGCGAGAAGTACTGGAAGGTATTCGCGCCCAGGCCATCCGCCTCCATTGCCATGGAGAGATAACCCTCGCGCTTCGATAGGTGTGCTCCGATCACGAACATGACAATCATCCTCTCGGTCGTTGAAGTGCCACCAGCATGACGGCACGTGTCTACTGCAGATAGAGCTCCCTGAGCCGTTCGCGCTCGCGATCCCCCACGCCGAGGACCGCCGCGAGATAGGCGTCCATGCCGCCGCATTCCTGCTCGATGGCCTCGAGGGCCGCGTCCAGGTAATCCATGTCGGCATAGAAGATGGAATCGACGTCCAGGTCGACGTGCTCGAGCAGGCCATGCCCGGCAAGCGCGTCGAGAATCTCCTCGGCCGCATCGCGCACGAAGAGGTTGGTCGCGAGATAGTCCGCGCGGATATGGGGCATCGGGACGCCGAGCGCGTACTCGACGAGAACGCTCGCGAGTCCCGCGCGATCCTTGCCCTCGGTGCAATGCCACAGCGTCGCCCCGCCCTCGGCCGCCAGAAGCGTCTCGAAGAACTCCCGGTAGGCCCGCTTGCCATCCTCGCCGAACAGGCAGG
>USOR01000274.1 GCA_900556425.1 uncultured Coriobacteriaceae bacterium | reverse complement strand
AGGCCGGCGAAGTTGAGCGCGGCGAGAAAGCCGTAGACGATGGCGACAATGCCATAACTGTTAACCGTGCCGGTGAAGAGCTCGGTCAGGTGCCCCCAGCTCAGCACGCATTGCGAGATGACCTGCAATACCGAAATGCCGAGCGAGATGATGATGAGCGCGGCAATGATACGGTTGGCCTTGGGAATGGTCGAGGGCGGCACTGTCTCGTGCAGTTCCTCGCCAAAGTGCTCGGCAGAGTGCTCGATGCGCTCGACAGAATCCTCTACGCGCTTTTCGACGTCTTCCCTTACTTCCCTAATCGCGTGTTGTGCCTTGCGCTCCGTGCGGGCAAAGGCGTTAGGCCGTACGGTCAGCGGAATCTGTTTGCGCTTGTCTTTCTTTTTATCGGCCATGGTGCCGTCCCCTCTCATGCAATGACATCTGGTTTCGCTTGATTGGCAACGTGCATCTTGAAGACACTCGCGAGCAGATCGTCAAACTCGTCAGGGTAATCAATGTCGCGTTCGGTGACCACGCCATCCCTTGTCTCCTTGATGCGGCGCATGGAAAGCGTAACACGACCCTCCTCGCCATCGATGCATACGAGCGGACCCTTGAGAAAGCGCGACGATGGATCAGTCTCGAAGAAGGTGCGACGTGGGTCGAAGTCGGCCGGTTCGCGAGCCACGTCGCGGAAGGCGAACATGAGCGACTCGTCGCCATTGACGATGCGTATGACGTGATACCAGGACTCGCCATCGACGTCGATCTCGTCGATGCGATACTGGCAGCGTCCGTCATCCTGCACGATGCCCGGCGTAAAGCGAATGGGTGCGGCGATGTTGTAGGCAAAGCCGACATCCGTGATCCAAGGGTCCGATGCGGGATTATCGGGGTCGGTCACCATGAGAAAGACATGGTCGAATTCGTCCCCGTCATCGTAAATGCGTCCGCCCCTAAGCTCGAGGTCAAAGCCGAGAGCATGGAGAGCCGCAGCGTAGAGAAAGTTGAGCTCGTAGCAGATGCCGCCACGCCCATGCGTCACGATCTTGTCGAAAAGCCCCTCTTCGCTCAAATCCAGGGGAACCTTGCCCGCAAGGATGTCGAGGTTTTCGAAAGGAACCGTCTCGAGATGGGCCCGCTGCATCATGCCGATGCCCGCAATATCGCGCGTGGGTCCTTCGTCAAGGCCGATGCGATCGAAGTAGGCGATGAGCTGCTGCTGGTCCAACGGGTCTCCTCGTTTATTGTTGACTCGATATTAAAAGGCCAGCGACACAAGCCGCTGGCCTGAGGTTTCATGGTGGCCCTGATACGATTCGAACGTACGACACCCGCTTTAGGAGAGCGGTGCTCTATCCCCTGAGCTACAGAGCCAGCTCGCAGTATTCTAGCAGAGCGTACGATGAGTGGAATGAGACAAATCTGCCCCGGCGATTTTTGTCTCATTCCACCGAGCACACGGTGAGGGTATCGCCGTTGACGGAGAAGCGCACGGTCCAAGCTCCGTAGCGCATCTCGTAGACGCGCTCGGGGTCATCATGATAGGCAGGACGGGGGTCGCGGGCCAGGGCAGCGAGCACTGCCACGGCATCCTCTCCCAAACGCTCACGCGATGCGTCATCGCAATTGACGATGAGCACGCCTTCGTTGGGATCGGACGCAAAGCCACCTCGTGCATCCGGATGCGCGTCCGCATACGGGATATATGGTTTGATGTCGTAAATGGGCGTCTTGTCTAGCAAGTCAACGCCGCTCACGTTCAGGACAGTTCCCCTGCCCTTCGTCTTCTCCACTCCCTCGAGTTTGACGACGGACAGCCCGAGCTCGTTGGGCCTGAAGGGCGAACGTGTCGCGAAAACGCCGCGCTTCTCATTGCCGCCCAGACGCGGCGGTCGCACGAGCGGCGTAAACCCGTCTTGCTCGACAGCCGAGAAGCCCCAGATGAGCCACAGGTGGCTAAATCCCTCGATGCCGCGCAGGGCATCGGGGTCGCGGTACTTGGGTTCGAAGACGATGGTGCCCTTCGCCTCGGCGACCAGCCCACTTTGCCGCGGTATGCCGAACTTCTCGGGAAACGGCGTGCGAATGTGCGCGATGGGCTCGATCTCGTATGTCTCGGAATTGCTCATAACGGCTCTTAAACCCGGAAAGAGCCTGTCGCATTTTCAGACATCTCGAGCAGATGCGCGTTTTTCGCAAAGCGGGTGCGAGGACTGTCTGAGCACGCGCTCTTTGCGTGCGAGTTCCCTGAAGGACTAGCTTCGCGTCGCCACAGCAGCTTTGCGAAAAACGCGC
>USOR01000273.1 GCA_900556425.1 uncultured Coriobacteriaceae bacterium | reverse complement strand
CCGCCGGCTATGGCATCGACCAGGCCCGCCAAGAAGACGAGCGGGCAGACGACGAGATACTCCATGACGCCTTGACGACCCCAGGCTCTGCTAGGCCAGACGGCTCTTCTTGGTGACAGGGCAGGTGATGCTCTTGCCTTGCCTGATGAAGTGGACGAGGAAGCCGACACCCGCGAGAGCGAGTGCGATGCCGAGGCCCGTATAGAAGAACGCGACGAACCAGGTTGGGACGATGCCGAAGCTCCTGAGCGAAATGCCGCCACCCATCATGACGGCCATGATGATGTACCCCTTCACGTCGAAGAAGCGGAGCACGTGCATACGGTTTTCGCCGTATCCCCTGATGCGATCGGCATGCTTGCCGACGAGTTTGCTGAACATCATGTGAAAGAGGACCCAAATGACCGGGATTCCGACGACGAGCATCCAAAGGGGCGTCGTTCCCTCCTCGATCGCAAGCACGCCGAGACGGGCGATGTTCACACCAGCGATGAACCAGACGGCAGCGGCAATGAGCAGCAAGTACTTCGAACGAACCTTGAACACGAGCGAACCTCCCAGATGCGCACGAGAACGCAATGATACGTCCTGTGATTCTACACCCCATGGGCATGCGCGACGACCCAGAGAGTCAAGTTGTCACATGGCAGGACTGAGACAGTGAGACATTAGGCGTGGCCCCCTGCTTCACTGCCTCGGTCCTGCCTCAAAGAAAAGGAGGGAACGCGGACAAGCCGCGCTCCCTCCACGCATCCCTCCAGATGCGATTCCCGGTTAAAAAACCTAGGCGGGAATCGTGATGGCGAATATCTGGGACATGATTACCGAGATGGTCACCAACACAAGGGCATAGGGAAGCACCTTGCGCAGAACCTGACTTTCGGCACCGACCTCGTCAAGCGAAGCAGCAGACTGCTGGAGCTTCACCGGCGTGATGACGGATGCAAGGCCGGCGGCAATGCCACCGGACGCGATGACCGCCAGCGGATTCAAGCCGAGATCCTGTGCGGAAATCAGGTTGTAATTCGCGAACAGCGCGATCGTCGAGGTCTCCGAACCAGTCACGAAGCCGGCGAGCAGACCGAGGAAGCCGTTGGCAACCGGATACCACCAGCCAAATGCCGCAGCGGCGGAATGCGCCCACAGCGCGATGATGTTGGTGTCCTGATTCGCGGGATCGAGGAACCACGTCTCGACACCAGCGGCATTGACGCCAAACTTGTAGCCCGAGTACATCATGACGTAAGCGATCATGAAGTAGACGATGGAGCTGATGGTGGGCGGAGCCCAGCGCTTGTTCCACTTCTTGAGGATGGTTCCCCAACTCGAACCATTACGCGGCTTGAGCCAGATGGCGGAGATGAGGGTCGAGATGAGCACCCAGAAGTAGGCGTTCCAGATCACGCGCATGGGCTGACCGGCATCGCCAGGCCACAGGATGACGCGCATCTCGAGCGGACCAGAGTACAGGATGTCCTTGAGCGGACCAACGAAGTTGGTGATCACGCAGAAGAAGATAAGAAGACCCCAGGGAAGCAGAGCTTTCCAGAGCGGGATTTCCTTCTCGAGCTCCTTGTCCTCTTCGGTCAAACCCGACCTGTCGAAGAACTGGATGCCACGTATCTTCATGTAGAGCAGCATCACGACCAGCGAGCACGCGCCACAGAGAACGCCCATGAGAACGATGGACTGCGGAACGAGATGGCTGAACATGAACGCGAAGCCACCCATGCACAGACCAGTGATCAACGCAGGCAGCCAACCTTGCTTGAGCAGCTTGGCACCACCTGCCATGAAGAGCATGGCGAGGCAGATGCACGGCGTGATGACAGGCAGGTAATTGGTGAAGTACTGCGCAACAACTTGCAACGTCGGAGCCGTACCGTCTATCATCGTGAAGCCGGCGCCAGTCAGGATGTCCGTAAGCGTGACGACGGTCGCGCCCAACATGGCAAACGTGCAAAGCGAATCGTAGCCGATGCAAGGCAGTGCAACGGCGATGACGGTCGTGTAGCCCAAGGCGAACATGATCGGCGGCAAGATGATTGCGGGGGTCGCACCCACGCAAACGAGCATCGAGCCGAGGATGACGTTGATGACCATGATCTGGCAGGGCTTGTCGCCATGCGAGAACGTCTTGATCCAGACAACGACACGTTGCAAGGCGCCGGTTTCCTGCATGAAGGTGATCTGCAGGAGCGCGAAGAATCCCATACCGGTGATCGCCATCGATGCGAGCAGGCCCTTGAGCGAGGCGAGCAAGCTGAAGACGAAATCGGT
>USOR01000272.1 GCA_900556425.1 uncultured Coriobacteriaceae bacterium | reverse complement strand
CGGTGGCTGCGCCCTCATGGGCGGGCGTGGCGACGTGTTCGAGTGCCCGCTGCCACCATTTGCGGCCCCCATCGTCCTTATGGGAAGCAACGATGGCCTCTCTACGGCAACGGTGTACCGCGCTTTCGACGATGATCCCGTGTCCGCGCCCGATGCCGATGCGCTCGCCCAGGCGTTGCGTGTGGCCACAGATGACACCGCTGCTATTGCCGCGCTCTGCGCAAACAACCTCGGACCTGCGGCTTGTGCGGCCGATCCGCGTATTCAGCAGCGCCTTCATGCGGCACGTGAGCACCCCGACGTGCTCAACGCGCTCGTCTCGGGAAGCGGGGCGACGAGTTTTGCCATCTGCGCTGACGAGGCGGGTGCGCAACGTTTCGCGCATGACATCGCTCCCGTGTGCGACTGGGTTCGCATATGTCGCGTTCCCCGCATCGCCGCTTGAGAATCGTGCCGCGGTTCACTAGAATCATGCAGGCAGGCTACTGGGGCATCGTTCAACGGTAGGACAGCGGTTTTTGGTACCGCGAATGAGGGTTCGATTCCTTCTGCCCCAGCCATTCAATTACTTCAATGGGAGCGCATGTGGAAGCTAAAGCTTTGATTCTTGCAGCAGGCGCTGGAACCCGCATGAAATCCAACAAACCGAAGGTCGCCCACGAGATGCTGGGCAAGCCGCTTGTGCGTTGGGTCGTGGATGCGGCACGCCAGGCTGGTTGCGGAGACGTTCACGTGGTCATTGGCCATGGTCGCGAGCAAGTCGAGCCCTTGCTCGGCGATTGCGTCATCTCGTACCAGCTCGAGATGCTCGGCACGGGTCATACGGTCATGTGCGCGGCGGACAAGCTCGAGGGCTTCGAGGGCAACGTCGTCGTGCTCTGCGGTGACTCGCCGCTTATCAGGCCGGCCACCATCGAGGCGCTCATCGCAGCGCATGAGGCCACCGGCTCTGCCGCCACGGTGCTTACGATGGAGCCCGCCGATCCCTTCGGATACGGGCGCATCGTGCGCGATGGAAGCGGCAACGTGTGCGGCATCGTCGAGGAGAAGGACTGCACGGACGAGCAGCGCGCCATCCGTGAGTGCAACTCCGGTGTCTTCTGTTTCTCCGCTCCCGCGCTCCTGAGCCATCTTGACAAGCTCGACCGCAATAACGCCCAGGGCGAGTATTACCTCACGGACATGCTCGCGTTGCTGGCAGCCGATGGCCTGACCGTGTCGAGCATGGTCGTCGAGGATGACGACGAGTGCCTTGGTGTCAATTCGCGCTCGCAGCTTGCCACCGCGAGCAAGATCGCGCAGCGCCGCATCAACGAGCGGCTCATGGCAGATGGCATCACGATGCTCGACCCCGATCTTGTGTGGGTCGGTCCCGACTGCATTGTCGAGAACGATGTGGAGCTGCTGCCGATGACCATGCTCTGGGGCAGCACGCGCGTCTCGAGCGGTTGTGTTATCGGTCCCAACACGCGTCTCACTGATTGCGCTATCGGTGCTGATAACGTGCTCGAGGAAGTCGTGGGCATCGAGTCGACCACCGAGACCGGCGTTACGGTTGGCCCCCGCGCCTACCTGCGTCCCGGCACCTACCTGTGCGAAGGTGCCCATGTGGGCACGCACGTCGAGATCAAGAAGTCCACGGTCGGCCCGGATAGCAAGGTTCCGCATCTGTCCTACATCGGCGATGCGACGATTGGCACCGACGTCAACATCGGCGCTGGCTCGATCACCTGCAATTACGATGGCGTGAACAAGCATCAAACGGTCATTGGTGACTTCACGTTCGTCGGATCGAACACGATGCTCGTCGCCCCCGTCAAGCTCGGCTCCAATGTCGTGACGGGTGCCGCGAGCTGCATCACCAAGGACGTGCCCGATGGTGCGCTCGCCGTCGAGCGCAACGAGCAGAAAATTGTCGAGGACTGGACCGCGCGGCATTTCAAGAGCAAGCGTACAAGCTAACGAAGGGATTGTAACGATGGGAAAAAGGCGGAGCAGGGCCGCAGAGCGTAAGCTGCATATCTTCTCGGGCTCGGTGTATCCGGAGCTCGCCGACGAGATCGCAGGTCACCTCGATGTCGAATTGGGTGATATCACGCTCGAGAAGTTCGCCAATGGCGAGACCTACGCACGCTTCATGGAGTCCGTACGCGGCGAGGATGTCTTTCTCGTTCAGTCGATTTCGGGCGACGTCAATGATGCGCTCATGGAGCTGCTCATCATGACCGATGCTGCTCGCCGCGCGAGCGCCGGCAGGATTCATGCCGTCATCACGCATTA
>USOR01000271.1 GCA_900556425.1 uncultured Coriobacteriaceae bacterium | reverse complement strand
GTGCATGATGATCTCGTGCGTCTCAAGCAGCTCGAGGACGAAATCGATGCGACGTTGCGCGAGACTCTTAATGCCGTGAAGATTCTCAAGAAGCACGAGGAAAACTTCGACGCCTAAGCTGTCGGTTGCCTCGCGTGATTTACGCTAGAATGTGGAGCCACAGCGCGCCATTAGCTCAGCAGGATAGAGCATCGGACTTCTAATCCGGCGGTCGGGGGTT
Organism: uncultured Coriobacteriaceae bacterium; assembly: GCA_900556425.1. GTDB lineage: Bacteria > Actinomycetota > Coriobacteriia > Coriobacteriales > QAMH01 > QAMH01. Next base: position 2,060 of record USOR01000271.1, on the reverse strand, counting down.
CGAATCCCTCATGGCGCGCCAGATCTCCCCCGCAACTACCTTTTCCGGTCTCGAATCGTCCTTCCGCAGGTCATGGAAATTATCTGAAATGCAATATGTTCGTGACCTTGACGTTCAGAAGTGCTATAGTACCCCCACGATGCAAGATCCCATTTCGAGGAGGATGGAAATGCCTTTACCCAAGATGACTGATGAGCAGCGCGCCGCTGCACTTGAGAAGGCCAAGGAAGCTCGCGCCAAGCGCGCGAAGCTCAAGGAGGATATCAAGTCTGGCAAGCTCACGCTCAGCAAGGTCCTCAACAGCGATGACGAGATCACCAAGAAGACCAAGGTCATTCAGATTCTCGTTTCCCTGCCCAGCGTTGGCAAGGTGACCGCCCAGAAGGCCATGGAGGAGATCGGCATCGCCGAGAACCGTCGCGTTGGCGGCCTGGGTTCTGCTCAGAAGGAGAAGCTCATCGAGCGTTTCGGCAAGTAATTCTGCCGTAATAAGCAAGGATGTGACGGCCCGTCAGCCCCAAGCTGGCGGGCCTTCTTCTGCCCGCTTCCGCACGGGCACCGCTTGCGATATCACAGCATCTACAGATTAGCTCCAGGAGCAAGATGCTAAACTCATGCAAGCGCATTGAAGGGGAGATATGGATTCACGTGAGTTGATCGTCGTCAACGGCCAACGGCCCATTTCGGGAACGGTAGAGGTTCGTGGCGCCAAGAACTCAGTTCTCAAGCTTATGGCGGCAAGCGTGATGGCGTCTGGTGAGACGTGCATCGGAAACGTGCCGTTTATCTCGGACGTAGACGTTATGAGTGACGTTCTGTCGACCATTGGCGCCCGCGTCAGACGCGGGGAGGACAGCCATACTCTTTTCATCGACACGCGCGATCTCAACTCGTATAGAACCCCTTATGAGCTCGTCGCCAAGATGCGTGCTTCCATTTCGATTCTTGGCCCGCTCATTACCCGGTTCGGTTGCGCTGTCGTGGCAATGCCAGGCGGATGCCAGATTGGCTCGCGCAAACTCGACATGCACATCGCGAGTCTCGAGGCGCTCGGCGTGCAGTTCGATGTCGATCACGGATACCTCCATGCGAGCACGCCCAATGGCTTGATTGGCGCCGAGGTCATCCTGGACTTCCAGAGCGTGGGTGCGACGGAGAACCTCATGATGGCTTCCGTTTGCGCTCGTGGCACGACGGTCATCCATAACGCCTCGCCAACTTCCTCATCTCGATGGGGGCGGACATCGAAAACGCGGGCACTCCGGACGTCGTGGTGCATGGCGTTACCGAGCTTCATCCCACCTCGCATATGACCGTGGGCGATCGCATCGAAGCGGGGACCTTCCTCGTGGCGGGTGCTGCGACTGGCGGTCCCGTCACCGTAAGGGGCGCTAGCCCCGACCATCTGGGACTTGCGCTCAAAAAGCTCCACCAGATGGGCGTGGACCTGTTCATCACCGACGACGAGATCACGGCCGAACGCTCGGACGATTTGCGACCGGCCGATATCCAGACCCTGCCGTTTCCTGGATTCCCCACCGACCTGCAGGCTCAATTCATGGTGCTCTGCGCGCTGGCAAACGGGGATTCCATCATTACCGAGAACCTCTTCGAGAACCGTTTCATGTTTGCTGCCGAGCTCGCCCGCATGGGTGCCGATATCCGTATCGACGGACATCATGCCCTTGTGAACGGCGTGGGTCATCTTTCCGGCGCACCGGTCAATTCGACCGATTTGCGTGCAGGCGCCGCGCTCGTGATTGCGGGACTCGTTGCCGATGGCGCGACCTTTGTCGACAGCATTCACCATATCGATCGCGGCTATGAGGATTACGTCGGCAAACTGCGGGCGCTCGGCGCCGATATCGAGCGTGTCCCGGCGCAAGACCTGAGCTTCTAGCGATTCGTCGGAGTGCGCAGTGCCATATCATCACAAAAGAGGTGGACTCAATATAAACGGTGCCGGCGGCCGGCGTCACAGGTCTTCCGGTAGCACGCCCTTCGCGAGTTCGCGCCTCTCGTCCAAATCGCAATCTCGGGCAGCCCGTGCATCGGAGCGT
>USOR01000270.1 GCA_900556425.1 uncultured Coriobacteriaceae bacterium | reverse complement strand
CCGCCGAGCACGCCGCCCTGGATAGCCGCGCCAATGGCAACGACCTCGTCCGGGTTGACGCCCATGTGCGGATCCTTGCCCGTGATCTTCTTGACTTCCTCTTGGACAGCCGGCATACGGGTGGAGCCACCAACGAGGATGACCTCGTCAATCTCTCCGCTGGAAAGGCCAGCGTCCTTCATCGCGGTCTCGACCGGCGTCTTGCAACGCTCGAGCAGGTCTGCGGTGATGCGCTCGAACTCGGCACGCGTCAACGAGTAGTCCAGATGGACCGGGTTGCCGTCGACAGCCGTGATGAACGGCAGGTTGATAGCCGCCTGCTGCGTGTTGGAGAGCTCCATCTTTGCCTTCTCGGCAGCTTCCTTGAGGCGCTGCAGAGCCATCTTGTCCTTGCGCAGGTCCACGCCCTGATCGGCCTTGAACTTGTCTGCCAGCCAATCGATGATGCGCTGATCCCAGTCATCGCCACCCAGGTGGTTGTCGCCTGCGGTCGCGAGAACCTCGAAGACGCCATCGCCCATCTCGAGGATGGAAACGTCAAAGGTACCACCGCCGAGGTCGAAGACGAGGATCTTCTCGTCGACGCCCTTCTTGTCAAGGCCGTAAGCCAGCGCTGCTGCGGTAGGCTCGTTGATGATGCGCTTGACCTCGAGGCCGGCGATCTTGCCAGCGTCCTTGGTTGCCTGACGCTGTGCGTCGTTGAAGTAAGCCGGAACGGTGATGACAGCCTCGGTCACCGGCTCGCCCAGGTACTTCTCGGCGTCAGCCTTGAGCTTCTGGAGCACCATGGCCGAAATCTCCTCGGGCGTGTAGTCATGCCCGTCGATCTGCACCATGTTACGGCCGTCCTTGCCCTTGACGACGTTATAGGCGACAGTCGCGCGCTCGGACTCGGTCTCATCATAGTTGCGACCGATGAAGCGCTTGATAGACGCAACGGTGTTCTCGGGGTTGGTAACAGCCTGGTTCTTTGCTGCCTTGCCGACGACGCGCTCGCCATCCTTGCGGAAACCGACAACGGACGGAGTGGTGCGATCACCTTCCGCGTTGACGATAATCGTGGGCTCGCCGCCCTCGAGAACCGCCATGGCCGAGTTGGTCGTGCCAAGGTCAATACCAATAATCTTGCTCATATCTATGCCTTCCTTCATGTGGAATTACGTATATATTTACATTGAGCATTATGAAATCTAAGTGACCTATTGTCAAGTTTTATAAGCTATTTATAACACCTGTTACCAATATGTAACACTTAGATATTCTTAGTTTGACCGTGGGCTTCTTTGTTTCTTGGCATCATTCGCAAACAAGCGGCCACCAACCGCCTTCTTGGAATCGAATCAAAAAACATGTTGCCTTATGGAGGGGTTACCGCTATTTTGCATACGTGATGTTACCGAGACGAAAGGCTTGCACATGCCCCAGCCCACGATAGACATCGACGAATGTTCAGGATGTGGTATCTGCGTTGATACCTGCCCCAATGGCGTGCTCGACATTGTCGGAAGCGTCGCTTCAGTTGTAAACGAGGATAGCTGCGACGGTTGCGGCGAGTGCATGGAGGAGTGCCCGCTCGGCGCCATCGAGGTTGACGAGGACTAGGAAGCGTCCTCGAGCGTGTACTCCATCAGGTAGTCGTTCATCTCAAAGCCGCCGCCAACGTCATTGTTGACGCAGGCGATTCTCTTGAACCCCATGTGATCGTAGCGATCGAGGCTCGCGATGTTGTCGCGTGCGCACGTGAGCCTGATGCGTCCGAGACCGTGCTCTCGCGCGCGCTGCTTCACGAACTCGAACTCGGCGCGGCCAAGACCCCTGCCGCGCGCACCCTTGATGAGGTAGAGCTTGCTGAGGTAGAGGAAGCCGTCGTCGGGTCTGATGCCGACGAACCCGAGATGCTCCCCCGTCTGCGCGTCATCGACGAAGTAGTACTCATAGCCCTCATCGGCAATGGCGGTGGTGAGCGTCTCGAGCGACAAGGTGTGATTTACCAGGTAATCGACCTTCGCAGGCTCGTGAAGTGTCGAGAAATACTCCCTGAAGATGCCTTCTGCGAAAATCGCAAGTTCGGCAATGCGTTCCGGATCCTTGACCCGGATGAAATCCAGTTGAGACACGGGGTCCTACCCTCTCTATGGGAATGGACGCGTTTGGCATGCGTTTCGTTCCAAATGAAACGATACCCCAACAAAGGGCCCCTTCACAAAAAATTAAAGAAAAGAAGATGGGGCATATAGGCAGAAAAGTGTGTAAAGCCTAGTCGATCGAGTATGGATAGGGTGT
>USOR01000269.1 GCA_900556425.1 uncultured Coriobacteriaceae bacterium | reverse complement strand
AGAGAATTGAGGAGATCTGCCCCTAGTACGAGAGGACCGGGGTGGACGAACCTCTGGTGTACCAGTTGTTGACCAACAGCACCGCTGGTTAGCTACGTTCGGATCGGATAACCGCTGAAAGCATCTAAGCGGGAAGTCGGCTCCAAGATGAGTTCTCTTTGTGGTAAGGCCCCTTGTAGACTACGAGGTTGATAGGCTGCAGCTGTAAGGTGTGTGAGCATTTCAGGCGAGCAGTACTAATTGGCCGAGCTCTTCTTATTAATCATTCATTCGCTGTATCGATAGAACGCTTCGATCTACGCGCTATGCGACCTTCAGGGTGCTCCATCAGGAAGCCCCTGGTGAGCTCAGTGTTTATGGAGGAGGGGGTACACCCGGTCCCATTCCGAACCCGGCAGTTAAGCCCTCCATCGCCGAAGGTACTACGGCGGAAGGCCGTGGGAGACTAGGACGATGCTGAGCTCTCCAGGGGCTTCCTGCGCTTTAGGGCACGCAATCTTGGCATTCATCGCGACACTCACGTAGCGTTTAGTACGCTACGTGTCGCGCTTCATGCCAATCTCACGCACCCTAAAGCGCAGTGGCAACTGATTCGCGTCGTCTTCCGCTTCACGTCAATCTCGCCCCTCTATAGACGCAGGGGCAACTGATAGCGCCTCGCTCACCACTTCGCGCCAATCTCGCACTCCCAAAAGCGCAGGGGCAACTGAATGCGCTTTACCTCACGCTTCTCGTCAATCTCACGCATTCGAACGTGCAGGAGCCATCGACGCATATTACCTGGCATAGTCTCCGGTAAGTGCCGCAAATTGTGGTGTGGTGGTCGGCGATGCGGTCATAACGACACGTTGCTTGGCAGAAGCGCCCTGAATTGTGGCGTGGTGGCCGTCAGAGGAACCACCAGCGCACATTGCTTGGCAGGAAGCTCAGCGAGTGCCACAAAATGTGGTGTGGTGGCCAAGGCACATCCCCTAAGCGCCTCGAATTGTGGTGCAGTGGCTGTCTGGTGAGTCACGCACGCGTCGTCTTTCGCTTCATGCCAACCTTACGCGCTCAATGCTCTTCAATCGTAAACTTGCTGTTGTTTCCATCCGTACTTTCGAGTGGTAGTCTGCAATGCGGATGATTCGTTGTATGTGAAAGGTCGCTTTCATGATCGATAGAGGCATGCTTGACTACGTCATAAGCCGTATTCGGCCCCAGATTCAGGCCGATGGTGGTGATCTTGACGTCACGGAAATCGATGACGAGAAGGGTATTGTCTACGTGGCGCTTCGTGGTGCCTGCGTCGATTGCCCGTTATCTGCACTTACCCTGTCCGAGGGTGTCGAGCGCGTGCTTGTCGAGCATGTTCCCGGTGTTCAAAAGGTCCTGCCCGATATGCAAAAGACGCTCATCCATAACAACGAGACTGGTGAGGACCAGACCTTCGAGAATTCGGTGCATGTAATCCGCCTCGACGATGACGGTAACGTCATCGAGGAAAGCTCCATGCCCGCCGGGCAGTAACTTCTCCATAAATTGAATATGCACGTTTGCGTGCCTTGCGGCCGGCAAGCTCTAGTGCATGCTGCCTATATCCGATAAGCTATTGGGAACTGTATTTGCACGAGCCACTTGAGAGGATATGCGTGATGAGCAAGTTTCTGGACAAGATTATCGAGCGAGCCAAGACCGACAAGCAGAAGATCGTCTTGCCCGAGGGAAGCGACATCCGCACCGTACAGGCCGCACGTGACATCATGGACGCCGGCATTGCCGACGTCATCATTTTAGGCTCCGAGAGCGAGGTCACGGCGCACGGCATCGATGTGAGCGATGCCACCGTCATCGACCCGCGCACGAGCGAGCTGCTTGAGCCGTACGCTCAGAAGTTTGCCGAGCTGCGCAAGAAGAAGGGCGTCACCATCAACGAGGCGCGCGAGCAGATGAAGGACGAGAGCTACTTTGGCGTCATGATGGTCTACATGGACGATGCCGACGGTATGGTCTCCGGTGCCTGCCACTCCACGGCTGACACCCTGCGCCCCGCCCTCCAGATTCTCAATACCGCGCCGGGCACGGATCTCGTGAGTTCGTTCTTCGTCGAGGACGTTCCCGATTGCGTGTACGGCGATGACGGGCTTTTCGTCTTTGCCGACTGCGCACTCAACATCTATCCCACGGCAGAAGAGCTGGCAGAGATTGCGATCGCATCCGCCAACAGCTTCGAGCAGCTCTGCGGCGGCGAACCGCGCGTCGCGATGCTCTCGTACTCGAGCTACGGTTCGGGCAAGGGCGAGAGCGCCGAGA
>USOR01000268.1 GCA_900556425.1 uncultured Coriobacteriaceae bacterium | reverse complement strand
TGAGCTTTGCTTCCTCGATGTTCATGGCACCTCCATCATGCTTGCATTGCAGCGTGATGGTAGACGTGGGGCATCCGAGCAAACCACCCCGAGAATCTGAGCAAAACCAGACCATATTCGGAGAGAATTCGGACTTGACGGGTGCGCCATGATGCCGTCAGGCCAATACCGCAAAATTAATCGAGTCTTTCGCTTGACGTGGCCTGTGCGATTCCGTAATATGCAATCTCGCGCCACACAGGGTTCGGCACTTGTTACTGGGGTGTCGTCTAATGGTAGGACAGCGGATTCTGGTTCCGTCAGTGAGGGTTCGACTCCTTCCACCCCAGCCAATGGCGCATGAAATGGCCCGTTCGTCTAGCGGTTTAGGACGCCGCCCTCTCAAGGCGGAGATCACCGGTTCGAATCCGGTACGGGCTGCCAAGAATACTGAAGGCCGGGATGCCCCCGGCCTTCTTGCTTGAGGGAAGCTCATCATGGCAGACAACGATTTTCTCCCCGTATACCTCATTGTCGGCGCTGACGAGCTCAAGCGCGAGTTCGTCTTCGGTCGTCTTAACGAGCGCATGGCAAAGCTCGGCGACCTTGACTTCAACAAGGACGTCTTCGACGGTGGTGCCCTCACGCCTGATGAGATCACGGGAGCCTGCAACACCTTGCCGTTCATGAGCGAGAAGCGCCTTGTGGTCATTCAGGGTGCCGAGCGTCTCAAGAAGGCGGCGTCAGAGGCCATCGTCTCGTATCTCGAGAATCCCAATGACACGACCGTCCTCGCGCTCATTGCCGAGAAGCTCGCCAAAAACACGCGCCTGTACAAGGCGATTGCCAAGGTCGACAAGAAGGCCGTTATCGATTGCGCGCCGCGTAGCGCCCGCGAGCTTCCCCAGCAGGTACAGCAGTTCGCGCAGAGCAAAGGCGTGACGATCACGCGCCAAGCGGCCGAGGAGCTCATCTCGCTCGTAGGCGAGTCAACCGTCCATCTGGATGGTGAGCTCACGAAGATGGCCATCGCCCTTGGACGTGGAGCACTCATCGATTTACCCGAGGTCCAAGCTCATGTTGCACGCGTGGCCGAGCCCAAACCCTGGCACCTAAGCGACGCGCTTTCGGCACGTGACGCGAAGAAGTGCGCGGTGCTTCTTACGCGTATGAACGCACAGTCGCCATTCGGCTTGCTCACCATGTGCGTCAACAGGATTCGTGACTTGCTTATCGCAAAGGACTTGCAGGGGCAGGGCACGGGCGCTCTTGCATCTGCGCTTGGCAAACCCGATTGGCAGGTCAAGAACTACGCGCGCTGGGCCGATGGCTTTTCGCAGGCTGAGCTCGAAAAGGCGCTCGTCAGTGCCGCGGCGTGCGATCAGGCCATGAAGACGGGGGCGGACAAAGATGCCGTCTTCGAGCGCTGGGTTTTGGACGTCTGTGTGGCCTGAGTTTCGGAATCGATGCGTGACATGACGCGCAACTGTGATATCATCTCGTAGTTTCGTCGCACCCCACTGCGAGAGACAATGGGTTTTATCGAAAGGAAAAGCCGGAAATGGCGAACATCAAAAGTCAGAAGAAGCGTATCAAGACCAACGAGAAGGCCCGTCTGCGCAATCGCGCTGCCAAGGCCGAGATGAAGACTGCCGTGCGCCGCGTGCGCGAGGCTGTCGAGGCCGGCGACAAGGCTCTCGCGACCGAGGCTGCCAAGAAGGCCTGCCGCCTGTTTGACAAGGCCGTCAGCAAGGGCATCATCCACAAGAACCAGGCCGCCAATCGCAAGAGCGGTGTTATGGCCCTGGCTAACAGCCTCGACAAGTAGCTTTAGGGCTTTTTGGGCTTCTTGAGGAGGCCGCCCTCGCAATGGGCGGTCTCCTTTTTCACGTTGACGTTCCTGCGTTAGAATGGGCTTCATGGACCGCTCGCACATCAGAAACTTCTCGATCATCGCGCATATCGACCACGGCAAGTCGACCATTGCCGACCGCATCCTCGAGATGACGAACACGGTCGCGTCACGTGACATGGTCGAGCAGGTGCTCGACTCGATGGATATCGAGCGCGAGCGTGGCATCACCATCAAGTCGCAGGCCGTTTGCGTATTCTACGAGGCCGATAACGGCGAGACCTACCAGTTCAATCTCATCGACACGCCGGGTCATGTCGATTTCACGTATGAAGTGTCGCGTTCGTTGGCCGCATGCGAGGGCGCCGTGCTCGTCGTCGATTCAACCCAGGGCGTCGAGGCGCAGACGGTCGCCAACGCATTGCTTGCCATGAATGCCGATCTCGAGATCATCCCTGTCATCAACAAGGTC
>USOR01000267.1 GCA_900556425.1 uncultured Coriobacteriaceae bacterium | reverse complement strand
CCGGCAACATCGCCATCCATGGCGGCTGCGAGTCCGGTGCGTGCCTGCCCACGCCGGGACGCATCCCCACCCCCACCGCCGACTGGCATCGCAATCCGGGTGATTACAAGGTGCCGGTACTCTTCAACAACAACTGCCTCACCGAGATCCTGGCGCGTCAGAAGGATTATTGGGAGGGCCGCATCACGGAAAGCGAATTCCGTCACCTCATCGGTTCGCCCACCAACGACAGTCCCCTGCCCAACATCCAGATGATCATCTTCGAGAACAACTACGCCAACAACCACTCGAACGTGAACAAGCGCTTCAAGGGCATGGCCGACACGAAGTTCAACTGGGGCTTCCAGTGGCACATGAACCAGCCCACCGCCGAGCTATGCGACATCATCCTGCCGGCTCCCGTATGGCAGCTCGAGGGCATGGACGAGTACATGTACGGCCACCAGCGCTTCGTCAGCGGCCCCAATGGCATGCGCAACTACTTCACCTTCTGCGCACGCGGTGCGGAGTTCCCCGGTGAGGTCCGCTCCAAGGAGTGGGTCTGGACGCAGATCGCCAAGCGCCTGGGCGACGAGGTCGTCGAGGGCTACAACCCCCGCATGAAGGACGTCGAGTGGGAAGACTGGGTCGACGAGCAGGAAAAGGTCTACAAGGAGGCCGTCGAGAAGTGGATTGACGAAGGGTATCTCATCGCCCTCGGAAAAGAGGAAATCCAGACCTGGGAGGACTTCAACGCCAACCCGGTCGTACGCACCGAGATCGACGAGCCCTACTATCCCTTCAAGTCGGCCATGGACGCCGGCGAGAGCCCCTTCTACACGCCGACGGGCAAGATCGAACCCTATTCCCGCTTCGTCGAGACCCACGACATGACCGAGTCGCGCTGGCGCGGCCAGATCGACCCCATGCCGGTGTGGAGCCCCAGCTACGTGGAGGGCGACATCGGGTCTGCCAGTAACGACGGCTTCTACAATCCCAAGGTCAAGAAGTATCCGCTTTCCGTCGTCACGCCCGTCTCCGTCTACCGTCAACATTCGAGCAACGACAACAACCCCTTCATGCGCGAGGATGTCTACCGTCATGGCGTGTGGATCTCGGGCGTGGATGCCCAGGCCCGCGGCATCAAGGACGGCGACCTGTGTCGTGTCTACTCCGACCGCGGCGAGGCGATCCTGCCGGCTTACGTCACCAATCGCTGCATGCCCGGCACCGCGGCCGTCCACCACGGCTCCTGGTACCAGACCAACGGCGAAGACGCCGAGATGAACGTCTTTGGCCAGGACATGCGCGGCACGCCCAACATCCTGCTCGATGACGGACACCTGCCCCACATCCTGGGCGCGCTCATCATCGCCGGACTGTGCGAGGTCGAGAAGGTGGCCGACGGCGATGCCGAAGGCTACGGCACCGAGGCCGCCCGTGGCGGCATGCGTGGCGCGAAGGTCGCCATCGGCGTACGCGAGAAGCTCGCCCAGGCCGACAAGGCCCATGAGGTCGCGTTCATGAGCGCCGAGGCCCAGGCTCAGCTCAACGCCGCGGCATCCAATCCCACGACTCCTGGCGAGTACGCCTAGCGGAAGCCTGGAAAGGAGGAAAGAAAATGACCCAATACGGATTTATGTTCGACATGAACCGCTGCTACGCCTGCCAGGCATGCAGCATCGCCTGCAAGGACTGGAACGACATCGAGCCGGGCGCCGAGAAGTGGATGACCGTCTACGAATGGGAGAAGGGAACCTTTCCCAACATCCGCCTGAACGCCCTGGCCTTCCCGTGCGCCCATTGCGAGGACCCGTCTTGCATGAAGGTGTGCCCCAACGGCGCCATCTACAAGGAGGACGAGTTCGGCGCGGTCCTGGTGGACCAGGACAAGTGCGAGGGCTGCCGCAAGTGCTACGAGGCATGCCCCTACGGATCGCCCAAGTTCGCGAGCGACGAGCAGGGCGCCAAGATGAGCAAATGCACCATGTGCGTCGATCGCCTCGCCGAGGGCATGCAGCCCGCCTGCACCGCGAGCTGCCCGCTGCGCGCCTTTGACTTTGGCCCGCTCGACGAGCTCATCGAGAAGTACGGCGACGTGCGTCAGTGCGAGGGCATGCCCGCGCCGGACGCCACGAAACCCGCTTTCATCATCTGGAACCCACGCGAGAAGACGCCGCTCATCCCCTATGACGTGGATGAGGCCATCAGGCTCAACCAGCAGCGTGGCGACCTGGGGACGATGTTCGAGAGCGAGGAGGACCTCACGACCTTCGATGAGGGAACGATTCGCCGTGACGAGCTTGTCATGAAGCACGCGAACAACGCCGAGCTCATGCGCG
>USOR01000266.1 GCA_900556425.1 uncultured Coriobacteriaceae bacterium | reverse complement strand
CAAAGCCAGCAGCCGGCTCATTGCGTCCAAAGGCCGCAAGCGTGGTGTCGTAGCGCCCGCCGCTTGCAAGCGAAGCCGGCACTTGCGGCGCGTACGCCTTGAAGACGAGACCGGTGTAGTAGTCGAAGGACGAGACGATCGAAAAATCGACGATGAGCTTGCCACTCCGCGTATTGGCGACGACCAGCTCGTAGGTCTTCTCGAGTTCGTCGAGTCCATCGACGCAGCCGAGCGGCTCGCAAATCGCACGGCAGGCCTCGAACGCCTCTGCCCCGCCGCGCGTGCGCGCGAGCTTGGCGATGGCCTGACCATACGCGGACTTGACCCCATCGGCGCAGCTGAGCGCATCCACAGCGACCATGTCGGACTTGTGGAAGGCGCGCAGCACCTGATCGCGCCACGCATCATCGTCGCATGCCGAGCGCACGAGCGCGTTGAGCACGCCGACCGTGCCTATGGCCACGGTGAAGTCGCGCACGCCGGCTGCCGCGAGCGCCTCCATGCACACGCTCAAGACCTCGGCATCGGCGATATAGCCCGCACGCCCGATGAACTCGATGCCCAGTTGCGTGAACTGGCGCTCCTGGCCATACGTGGACGCGCGCTCGGTGAAGACGGGTTCGCTATAGTAAAAGCGGAACGGGCCGGGTTTCTCGCGCAGGCGCGTCGCGGCCAAGCGTGCCACGGGAATGGTCACATCCGGACGCAACACGACAAGGTTGCTGTCACTGTCGAAGAAGCGGAATGGCGCTTCGGCACTCGTCGTAAACTGTGCGGCCGTGTTATCGAGGCTACGCGCATCGTCGAGCACGGCGGCAAGCTCCACGGCCGGCGTCTCGATGGGCTGATAGCCCCATAGCTCAAACTGCCTGCAAACGACATCGCTCGTCGAGCGTCGCCATGCCGCTTCGGTGGGCAGCACGTCGCGAAAGCCGCGCGGCGTTTTGGGAATCATCGTGCGTTCTCCTTCAAATCGCGTGATTGCACACTATAGCGCAACATGCATCACTCTACCACAGTAGAGTGATGGAGTATACCTATTATTTCTGCAGCTTGTTATACCTCGATGATATTGCACGAGGATACGATGCGGCAGAGTTCGTCCTCGGCCGCCTCGCTCAGCAGCACGGCACTCGTTCCCTCAATCGCAACATCGGGCACACGCTGCGCCTTGTCGCTGAGCTCAGACGGAACCTCAACATCGACATCGCCCGACACGAGCATGCGCTCGATATGCCCAAGCTCGGCCTGGCACACGTCAAGCAGGCGACCCATGGCGTCCTTGGTGCTGACGCCGTCGGGGACGACGCATACCGAAAGCTTGTCTTTGCTGCCGTACACGAGCACGATGCCGGACGTCCCGCGCGAGCCCGTGTTGACGATGAGCTGTGGCTTATCGGCACCGAGTATGTCGATGGCGAGCAAGTTGCAGATGACATCGCCGCCCACCTCCGCGGCAAGACACGGCACGAAGTAGGCTTGTCCGACGGCAATCGAGTTTGAGCCGGCGAGCATGTACTCGACATCGCGGCCGAACTCCCCCAGCTCCTCCTCGAGGTCATGCAGAAGCTCGGGCTGCTCGAGACCGGCAACCTTGCTTTCCATGGCCGTCGTGCCACTCACGACGGCAACGTTAATCTTGGAAAGCGGGACATGCGCTTGCTCGGCAAGCTCATCGAGCACATCAGCCAGCGTGTTCTTGAGCTTCGTGCCCGAAAGCGAGGCAAAGTCACCTGATTTTTGCAGCGTGGCGAGCAACTCGTTTGTCTGGAGATCGTAAATGCGGCAGATGACAAAACTCGTGCCGACGTATGCGGCGACACCGTAACCCGACCCAGCACCTTCATCGGAAGAGAGAAAGCGTTCGAGAGCATCCGAGCACTCGATCGATTGAAACACCTTGTCTGTCTTCCCCGCGTCTTCCATGTAATCTAGTTTAATAATATGTGTGTTAGCAGCGGCAAATACATGCAAAAAATCGGTTTACGCGTATTATTCTCCGATGAATGACATAGGCAACCTTTATCACTTTTTCGAAAGTGCCTTGAGCTCGTCATAATGTTCCATCACCAAGCGCGTGCCGGCATCTGCGCGATGCGGCAACGCGCACGCAGAACAGTCCTTGACACCGGCATCGGTATAGGTGAAATCCCCGCCGCAACGCGGTCCGAGCGCATAGAGAGGGCAGTAGCAAAACAGGCAATTGAACTCGTCCGGGGCGATGCCCTCGTGACAGGGAAAGTACTCGCACGACTCATGCGAGAAGAACGGATACTCATATGCCGGCTTGTCGTCCATGCGTCGCAGTCTACCAGACAACGCTTAGACGG
>USOR01000265.1 GCA_900556425.1 uncultured Coriobacteriaceae bacterium | reverse complement strand
GCGGCTTGACCACCTTCACCATCCGCATGCCGCGATGAAACCAGACAAATGTCGCCGGGGCAGTTCTGTCTTATTTTGGGACAAATGACCTGTCCGTTTGTCCCAATCTGCCCTCGGATAGAGAACGAGGCGGCCGCCATGGGCAACCGCCTCGCACGGTGATTAGCCTTCCTGGGCCGTTGCGCTTGCGCGACGCTCTTCGAGCTCCTTCTGGCTCTTGTTGAAGAGCTTCGAGAAGGGCAGCACGTCCAGCGTTGCGAGGAGCGAGAGCACGACGAGGACGATGAAGGTCTCGAGTCGAGCATCCCCGCCCAGGGCTGCCTGGATGATCAGGTTCAGAATCGAACCGAAGACGATGGCGAAATTCGCCAGCGAGAGATTGAGCGGATAGTTCTTGGCTCCGAAGCGCTGACGGGCGAACGCCGATGCGACAACGGGCACGCCACCATAGCAAAAGCCGCAGCAGAACGCGCCGACGACGTACAACACGGGAACGTGGAAGACGAAGGCGCAAACGATGCTGCCCGATGCGATGACGGCGACCAGGGCGTCGACGAGCATCGTGATCTTCACATTGGTCTTGTCGAAAAGCAGGCCGATGACCACGCGGGCAAGGCCATTGCAGGTGGAGACCAGGCCGACGAGCAGGGTCGCGAATCCCTCGTCCCAACCGACAAGCTGGGCATCGGAGGCGCAATTGCCGATGGTCGCCAGGCCGATGGCGATGACGATGATCGCCCAGATCCAGTAGACGTAGAACAGGGGCGTCTTGAGGGCCTTGTCATCCTCGGCGGGGTCGTAGCCACCTTCGCCGGCCTTTTCGGGAGCCATGAGCTCGACGATGTTCGCGGGCGGCCTGCGCAGGAGGATGCCGGCGATGACGGCCACGACACCACCGGCTACGCCGATTCCCAGAAATACCGTCGTCAGGTCGACGCCGGACTTGTACAGGTTCACGGAAAGCGTTCCCAGAATCAGCGAGCCAAGGCCAAAGCCCATCATGAGCACACCGGACGAGAAGCCGACCTTATCCGGAAACCAGACGTTCGTGGTCGCGATGATGGAGTTGTAGCCGATGCCCACGCCCGTGCCGGCAAGGACGCCGTAGAAGACGTAGACGATCGTTATATTGCCCTGTGCGAGCAACGCGGTCCCGATGAATCCGGCGGCAAAGAGCACGGCGCCGATTATGATCGTCACCTTGACGCCAAGGGCCTTCTCGATCTGGGAGCCGACGACCGCTCCGATGCAGAACAATATCATCATGATGTTGAACGTCAGGCCTATCTGCGCCCGTTCTAGACCAAATGCCTGGCACATTGGCGCCGCAAACATCGAAAATGCGTAGATGAGTCCTAGAAACAGGAGCGTTATCGTCGATAACGTCAGGTACAGGGCCCTGCGTCCCTTGATCTGGGATGCCGTCATTTCTTCCATGCGTGCTTTCCTCCCTCCACGCGCGCGACGGGAATCTCCTCATGTCCAGCCGGCTGCTTGTTGTGGAATCGAATCGAATCGTGCGGTGTCGATTATGAACGGATGCACGCGCGGGCCTTATAGCCGCACGGGGTAAATAGTCATGAAAAAGAGAAGACACCTTACCACCCGTGGTACTAGATGCCACGGTCAGGGGTGCTCTTGCCCTAGGCACGTCGCGCGTACTTGCATTCCTCGACAAGATCGAGCAGCTCCTGCGCGGAGTGGACGTCGAGCTTGTGGTAGATGTTCGCGATATGGGTCTTGGCGGTGTGCGGAGAGATGACGAGCTCCTTCTGTATGTAATCCGCATTTCGACCGCGTGCGATGAGGAAGAAGATCTCGGTCTCTCGTGGGGAGAGCCTGTATTGTTCCGAAATCTCGCGGCAAGCGTTCTTCCAGGGCGACACCGGACGGGACTCGAGTTCTTCCAGAGTGCTCGTCGATGTGGGAAATGCGGAGAGGCTCATCACCGCAGGACTGGTCACAGAGCCCTCCAGACGCGCTCCCTCGCCGTCTTCCTCCGTGTTCGAGGTCTTGTTGCCACTGTGCCTGAGCAGGGGAAAGAGCGTGGTGGCGACAATCATGATGATGCAGACTCCGCAGATGACAAGCAAAGACTGGAACATCGAGGAACCTGGCGTGAGCCTGAGGATAAGGTACCCGATGAGCAGACCCAACGACATGGAGAGGTACACGACGGGACGCGCGAGGTCACAACCGGGAGCTTGGTTCTTCATGTTCCAGTTTCCCTCGACGCCAAAGACGAAAAGGCCAAAATCGAAGAGGTTGAAACCAGCGAGCAGGGCGATTTGCGACACGACCATGGGGAAGCGGCCCATGTTGTACCACATGATCACGGCTGTGCCCGTAATGAAGAGGATT
>USOR01000264.1 GCA_900556425.1 uncultured Coriobacteriaceae bacterium | reverse complement strand
AGACCGCCCTTGCTCTTGATGCCCTGCCAGTTGAAATAGATGAAGGCAACCGTTGCAAGCGCCCACGTCACGGAAAGCGAGCCCGTGGGGGTCTTGCAACCCGGAATGAGTCCGATGACGTTAGAGATAAGAATGAAGAAGAAGAAGGTGAGAATGACGGGCATGAACTTCTGATAGCCCTTGCCAATTGCGTTTTCGCCCATGTTGACGCAGATGCGCTCATAGCCCCATTCGACCATATTGGCGAACTTGTTGGTGGGGATGATGCTCAGACGTTTGCCGGCAAGAATGACGACGAGCGCGGTAAGCACCATCGAGATGATCATCCAGAAGATGTACTGTGTGAGGCCAACCTCGCCGCCTCCACTAATAAGGTACATCGAATCGAACGAGTGTTGCAGATGCTCGAGAGGCTCTCCCTGAAGCACCTCTAACGGATTGATATCCACTTTCGCCCTCTCCGTTCTACTTACGTATAGCTTTCGCTATTCCATAACCGAGCGCCGCGACAACAAGTGTGCACGCCTCTGCCAAAGCAAAGGGCACGACACTCGATCGAGCCACGACAACGCAAATGACTGTCGCCAAAGCGAGGACCACGAACGAGCCTCCGACGGCCAGCAATACCGGAGTAAGGTACCCGGCAGCCGATTGCTGCGCGTCCATTCGCTTTGCGCTGCGAACTCCAGCCCACATGGGAACCAAGCTTACCAAACCCGCGAGAATACCCGCGATGATCGCTATCGCCATGTAGCTAGTTCTCCCCAAAGACAGCACTCACACAAAACACTCCAAAGTATAATGGCGCCCGCAGCACTTCATAGTGGCAATCCCAGTGAACTGCCGCTATTTCAGGCGAACGGCATACTCAAGTTAGCCCTGGCAAAACCTCAGGTCATGAACTTGGGGGCATGAAACGACTGTACGGCGTCAGTCCTCGAACCTTCGGACGACGATTCCCGACTCGTCCAAAAGCTCGCGCGCGAGGTCATCGGGATAGCCTTCCGCGTAGACAATTTCCGTGATGCCCGCGTTGATGAGCATCTTGGTGCACTGCGTGCAGGGCTGTGTCGTACAGTAGAGCGTGGCACCTTCGATGGAGACACCGTAACGGGCGGCTTGGATGATGGCATTTTGCTCGGCATGAATGCCACGGCACAGCTCGTGCTGCTGCCCGGACGGAATGCCGAGCTTCTCGCGCAGACACCCGATGTCGAGGCAGTGCGCAAGCCCCGTCGGTCCGCCGTTGTAGCCACTGGCGATGATGCGCTTGTCGTGCACGAGTATGGCACCGACAGCGCGACGCAGGCAGGTCGAACGTGTGGCGACCCGCTTTGTGATGTCCATGAAATACTCGTCCCAACTCGGGCGCGTATCAGCCATGCGTCTTCCTCCTACAATCTATTTACTAGGCAATCTCAGGATACAGGGGATGCTTCTCGAGCATGTCGTGCACCTCACCTGCCACCTTGTCGAGAACGGTCTGATTATCCCGGTTGAAGATAACCTGCGCAATGAATCCGCCGATGGCACGCGCTTCGTTGGCATCGAAGCCGCGCGAGGTAATCGTCGCGCTGCCTACGCGCACGCCGCTCGTGATGCTGCTCGGCAGCGGGTCATTGGGGATGGCGTTCTTGTTGGTCGTGATGCCGAGCGGCTCGAGCAGCTCCTCGGCCTCCTTGCCGGTGATGCCGGCAGGCGTGAGATCAACGAGGCAGAGGTGGTTGTCGGTGCCACCCGAGACGAGACGCAGACCACCTTCGACGAGGCCCTCACCCAAGGCGGCGGCGTTCTCCACGACGGCATGCGCATATTCGGAGAATTCCGGACGGGCAGCCTCGCCAAAGGCGACGGCCTTGGCGGCGATGACATGCATGAGCGGACCACCCTGCCAACCGGGGAACACGGCTTTGTTGTACTTCTCGTAAATCTCCTCGTTGTTCGTGACCATGAAGCCACCGCGCGGACCGCGCAAGGTCTTATGCGAAGTCGAGGTGACGATGTCGGCATGAGGCACCGGCGAGGGATGCGCACCGCCGGCAACGAGACCCGCAATATGCGCCATGTCGACCATGAGATAAGCCCCTACCTCATGGGCGATGTCGGCGAAAGCCTCGAAATCGATGATGCGCGGATAAGCCGATGCACCGGCAACGATAAGATCGGGCTTGACCTCCTGGGCTATGGCACGAACCTCATCCATATCGATGCGTTCGGTCTCGGGATTCAAGCCGTAGGAGTGGGCATCATAGAAACGACCCGAAAGCGAGAACTTGGCACCATGCGAGAGATGGCCGCCGGCCGGGAGCGACATACCCAGAATGGTGGCACCCGGATCGAGCAACGCAAAGTAAGCAGCGGAGTTTGCG
>USOR01000263.1 GCA_900556425.1 uncultured Coriobacteriaceae bacterium | reverse complement strand
TCTTGGCCTGCTTCCAGGCGCTCGGCCACTTCACCATCGCAGATGAGAGCATTCACGATAGCACCGCACTCGAGCGTGTCATAGCCAACGAAACTAGTAGGTCCGAGCTTCTCGAGCAGCTCGACATAGATGCCACCGAAGTTCGACCAGGCTGCTTCTGCATCATCGGCATTGGCAGCGCGAGCGCGGCTGCGCTGTTCTTCCATACAACGTGCGAAGCCTTCTTCGTCGACCGTGATATCGCGCTCAGCGCAGATCTCTTGGGTGACCTCGATCGGGAAGCCATACGTATCGTGCAGCACGAACGCGCGATCACCTGGGAGCACGTTGCCTTCAAGTTCGTCAAGCGCCTCTTCGAGGTAGACCTGACCCTGCTTGAGCGTGGCACCGAAACGCTCCTCTTCGGAGAGCACGATACGCTTGATGAGTGCTTCGTTCTCGATGAGTTCGGGATAGACCGAGCCCATGAGCTCCATGATCTTCTCAATGTAGTGAGAAAGGAACGCGCCTTCGATGCCGATCGAATGAGCTTTCATGACCGCACGGCGCAGCAAGCGACGCAGCACGTATCCACGCCCCTCATTCGAAGGCAGGATACCATCGGCGATCATGAATGTGACCGCGCGACTATGATCAGCGATGATACGCAACGCCAGGTCGGTAGCATCGTCTGTCTTGTACGTTTTGTGCGAAAGGTCCTCGCCCACTGCGATCAGATCGCGCAGAATGTCCGTGTCGTAGTTGTTATCCACGCCTTGCATAATGGCAGCGATGCGCTCAAGACCCATTCCAGTATCGATGTTCTTCTTGGGCAGAGGCACGAGCGTGCCATCTTCTTGTGCATCATATTGTGTGAAGACGCAATTCCAATACTCGAGGAAGCGATCGCAATCGCAGCCGGGCTTGCAATCCGGGCTGCCGCAGCCAACGTCCTCGCCTTGGTCATAGTAGAGCTCGGAGCACGGACCGCAGGGGCCGGTGGGGCCGGCAACCCAGAAGTTATCGTCGGCGCCAAGGCGCGAGATGTGGTCTGCCGGGACGCCGACTTCCTGCCAGATGTCGGCGGTCTCCTCGTCCTCCTCGTAGATCGTGACATAGATGCGATCGGGGTCGAGACCGAGCACGTCGACGGAGAACTCATAGGCCCAGGCGCACATTTCCTTCTTGAAGTATGCGCCGAAGCTGAAGTTGCCAAGCATCTCGAAGAACGAGAGATGACGGCCATCCGTGCCGATGATGTCGATGTCGTTGGTGCGCACGCACTTCTGCGCGGTGGTCGTGCCCACGTAGCGGGGATCGAGGTGCTTTTGCTGCAGGAAGTAGGGTTTGAACTGCACCATGCCCGCAACGGTGAGCAGCAAGGATGGGTCATCGGGGATGAGCGAGGAAGACGGCCAGCGTTGACAGCCTTTTTCCTCGAAGAAATTCAGGTATGCCTCGCGAATCTCTGCGGACGTGATGGGTTTGGACGCCATGATGCTCCTTGCCTGTTCGTGCTTCTATAGGGATATGAGATACGTGTTACGCGGTTTTGGTCGAGGTGGCCGCAGCCTCGTCATGCTCCTCCTGAGCAGGCGCATGCGGGACAGCCTGACCGTTTGCCTCGATGACGATGTCGACTTCCTCGACTACCACGCCTTCGGCTGCAGTATCTGCGGCCTGCTGGGCGGCGGCCTTCATCGCCTCGTCATCGGCAGGGCTCGTCTGCGACTGGGCGTCCTGCGCGGGCTGCTCATCCGTCTCGCGCGCGCCACCGATGGGATAGACCAGACGCTCCTGCTTCACCTTGTTGCTGCGCTTGGTGCCAAGCGAACCGCGAATGCGATCGACAATCGAGGTCACGGCCTCGGCAGGTGCGGAGGTCACGGCATCGACCGTAGTGGCGGCCTTGCCGGCGACATCGGTGATCTGCTCGACGTCCTCGAGTATGGCGTCAACGCGCAGCATCTCGAGATTGACCGTATCGAGCATGAGCTCGGCCTTGTCTACCATGGGGTTGACCTTGGTAAGTGCAGGCGCAACCTCTTTCTCGGCGTCAGCGGCGATGTTCTGGACCGACTTCATCGTCACGCTCGCACGATAGAGGATGATGATGAGAAAGACGAGGGCAACGATGCCCAGAATAACGAGTACGGCTGCCGCGAACGGCCATGCCTGTGAAAGAAAGTCTCCCATGAAAGCCCCCAAAATCGTATCGGGTTCACGTGTGCATATACAGACCTAGATGATAGCGCAGTTTGCCCCGCTTGCGAAACGCGATGTCCTCTTTTGCGCATAAAGAATCCGCTTGGTTTGTGTGCAGGCGTGCTGTCTCACTTCGACGGTCGCTTCCCGACAGCCCGCTTCGCGGTCTTTACGGCGCGCTCCCTT
>USOR01000262.1 GCA_900556425.1 uncultured Coriobacteriaceae bacterium | reverse complement strand
GCATGGCAGCGAGCAGGTTGTTGGCAGCACCGATGGCATGGAAGTCGCCGGTGAAGTGCAGGTTGATGTTCTCCATCGGCACGACCTGGGCATAGCCGCCGCCAGCAGCTCCGCCCTTGATGCCGAAGACGGGCCCCAGGGAGGGCTCACGCAACGCGACGATCACGTCCTCGCCGATCTGGCGCATGCCATCGGCCAGGCCCACAGACGTGGTGGTCTTGCCCTCGCCCGCCGGCGTCGGCGTGATGGCCGTCACGAGGATGAGCTTGCCGTCCGGCTTGTCGGCGTAGTCCTTGAGCACCGAGATGTTGTCGACCTTGGCCATGTACTTGCCGTAGGGCTCGAGGTACTTCTCGTCGATGCCCGCCTGCGCGGCGACCTCGACGATGGGCTCCATCTCGCAAGCCTGCGCGATTTCGATGTCAGATGGCATGTGCCTCTCCTTCTCCTCGTCGCGACCCGCCTTGCGGCGGCGTTCGCGCGTTTCCTATCTTGCGTCGCGCACGTGGGCGACGCAACAGACATTCTGCACAGATGATACGTGTTTTTCCCCTCAAAATGCCGGGGCGTTGCTATTCCGATTCGTCTTTCGGCAAGCCGCCCGGTGCACCGTCGAAGCCAATGTCAATCGGAATGCGCTTGGCTGCGTTATCGCGTCCGTGCGTGTAATTGCTCCATGCGCTGCGCTGCCAATAGGTCCAGTCGTTAGGCGGCGTGATGAAGCTCGTGTACCGGTCGAGTTCGCCTGCGCGCTTGAGCCGATGATACGCCATGTAGTGCACGCAGAAACGCGTGCCGCCCGGCTTGGTGGGCGGGTAGACCTCGCAGTAGCCATCCATGCTGCCACCGCATGGGCCGTTGCGTTCGCTTTTGGGGCACATCGCCATCGGGCAGCTGTAGGCGACGGATTCCAGGCCGCAGTCACCGCAGTCAATGCAACCGTAGAGAAAGGTCTTGCAGGTGTGCTCAAAACCATGGGCGCGATTGACGCCCTTTTTGCGATCAAGACGATCCATGTTCCAGGCGAGCGTGCCGTTCAAACCGGAGCGGCCAACGACGCTCCCCTCGTCATCGTATTCCTGCGCGAGCGCAAGCTTGTGGAAAAGGCGCGATATGCCATAACCCTTGAAGAGCTTGCGACCGGATATGTCCTCGTCGAGCGCGGCGTGCTCGTGCGTATTGAGTCCGGTGGGTTTGCCGTCTTCGTCGAGCTCGGGCTCGTAGAGGTAGAAGCCGCCGGGCTTACCATAGGAGAGCTCCCGGACGCAGGCACGCCAGTCATCCTCGTAGGCGCTCGACCGTTCGAGCACCTCGGTGACGGTGTCCGCATCCAGACCAACGCCGCCGATATGCACGCCCGCATAGCCCAATCCGCGAGCGATGGCGATCTGCTTGGCAGCGCGTTCGATGCGCTTGCCGCGAGCGTAGCCAGGCTTCTGTGCGTCGATTGCGGCCTCTTCCTCGAGCTCGGCCATGAGCTCGTCAGTGACGACGCAACCGGCAATCGCGCCCTTGCGCATGAGCTGCGCGGCACTCTTGGTAAGCATGAAGATATTGGCGATCATGGGCACGCTGTAGCCACGTTCCTCGACATAGAAGAGTTGCTCCTGCATCTTGCGTGCATCAAACCCCAGCTGCTGGATGATGAACTTCGCGCCGCAGATGAGCTTCTTCTCCAGCTTGAGGTATTGCGGGATGCTCTCGCCCTCGCGGTACTTATACGGATTGACGACGGCTCCGGGGAAGAAATGCGCAGGAGTCTCGCGCACGTCGCCATCGCGGCCGTGGTAGACGAGGCCCTCGTTCATGGCGCTCACGAGGCGCAGGGCGTTGGCGGGATCGAGGTCGAAGTCCGGACGACCCGCCCCCTCGAAGCCGGAGCCCTGGTAATCCCCCGACATGATGAGCAGGTTTTCGAGACCGCGCAGCTGCATCGCGTAGAGCTCGCCCTGCATCATGTTGCGCGAACGGTCCTTGCACGTGTAGTGGACGATCGAGGGAATCCCTTCGCGCGCGAAACGTCGCGCCACGGTAGGCGGACTGATGGCAGGGTTGCCGCTCGGGCAATCGGTGATCGAGATGGCGTGCACGAGGCCGGTTTCCCAGATGGCCTTCATCTTGAGGTGATCGGCCTCCTGGTAGGCCTCGAAGGCGCCTCGCCCCGGAATCATCTCGCAGGTGACGACGAACTCACCGTTTTCCAGCGCCTCTCGGAACACGTTTCTCACGGAGATCCCCCTCCTCAGCCGTGGTCAGAAGTATACCAGCAGGGACTGGGCCCCTGATCGTGGGAGAAGAAAAATGGACGCACCGGAGCGGCCGCGGGGCCCGGCCCCTGTCATTTCGACCGGAGCGGCCGCGAGGCCCGCCC
>USOR01000261.1 GCA_900556425.1 uncultured Coriobacteriaceae bacterium | reverse complement strand
GCGTTCTTGGGTTTGACGCCCTCATGCGCCGAAAGGCCGAGCGTCCGGCGAAACGCGTGGACGAGGTACGGCATGTGCTCGAGCGGACCGCCCAGGAAGACGACGTTACCGCGGATGGGACGCCCGCAGGCCAGCCCCGACAGCGTCTGGCGCACGACGGCGTCGAAGACGCTCGCGGCGATGTCGGCCTTGCTCGCGCCGGCGTTGAGCAGCGGGCGCACGTCGGTCTGCGCGAACACGGCGCAACGCGAGGCGATCGGATAGCTGCGGCTCGCGCCAAAGGCCAGCTGGCTCATCTGGCTGCTGCGCATGTCGAGCATGTAGGCGATGGTGTCGATGAATCCGCCGGTTCCGCCCGCGCACGTCGCGTTCATGCGCTGCTCGGGCCGCTCGTCGAGGTAGATGATCTTCGCGTCCTCGCCGCCGAGTTCGATGACGACGTCGGCATCCGGCTCGAGCGCGCGCACGGCATGGGTCGTGGCGACGACCTCCTGCACGAAGGGAATGCCGAGGACACGCGCGACCTCGATGGCAGCCGATCCGGTCATGGCGATCGACGCATCGACGGGGCCGTGGCGCCAGTTGAAGTCGTGGATCGCCTCGCCCAGCGTGCGCGCGATGTTGGCGCGATGGCGCATGTAGGTGTCGTAGACGACGGCGCCCGACTCATCGAGCACGACGAGCTTGAGCGTCTTGGAACCGGCGTCGATGCCGATGCGATACGTCATGGGCGACCTCGGGGCGACGAATGAATGAGACAAATCCAGCCCGGCGGGATTTGTCTCATTATTATACGAGGCGGGGAATAAGGTGTGAGGGCGAAAATGCAGCCCGATGCCGAGCCGTTGACTTGGAGCAACCAGACAAAAGTCGCCGGGGCACTTTTGTCTTATTTACGGCGCTTCCTCCACCAATGCGAGAGCGCTCCGCAAAGCCAGCCCACGAGGGGAATCGTCAGGAACACCACCCAAGCCGGATGCGGCTGCCCGCAGACGAACGCCATGTAGCAGAACCAGCAAATCGCGCCGACCACGTAGAGCGTGCAGAAGAACGCCGCGATATGCTTGGCACCGAAAAGGCCGCCGAGCGCATAGTAGACGGGAATGGCGGCGATCAGGAACAGACCGTAGCCCCATGCGTCGTACACGAGCCCAACTAATATATATGCGATGAGCACTACCAGCGGAAACGGAAATCGATTCCACGCGCGCAGAAACGACGACCCCTTCTTGCCCGTGCCCATGTACGCATTCGCATCGGCCAGGTTGTCGAACTCGCGGTCGTTGATGTGGACGCCGTCCCAGCCCACGTGCACGTGGTCGCCCTTCTTGCCATCGATGACGTTCACGCCGTCACGCCAGTTGATGTGGACGTAATCCTTGCCGTCCTCGACGTGGATGCCATCGAAGCCTATGTGGGTCGTGCCGTCGCCCTTGCGAGATGCGGCATCGTCGGCGCCATCGGCGTCGTCTTCCGCATCCTCCCCGCAAGCCGTATCGGCGTCGTTGCGTTCCACATCCGCATACAGCAGATCGTCGAGCGAGACGTCGTAGAGGCGCGCCAGGGATATGAGGTTGTCCGTGTCGGGCGAGGACTCCGAGCACTCCCATTTGGAGACGGCCTGCCGCGAGACGCCGAGCTTCTCGGCAAGTTCCTCCTGCGTGAAACCCGCCGCGCGACGCCGGTCCGCCAGCCGCTTCGCGATATCTACATCCATGCGCATCCTTTCTCCTGCAAGCATGATAAGCCATGTCTGTTGGGGAAGTTACGGGAGAGCAGCTGGTTGCGCCAGCGATTCTAGTTGGAACTTCGCGCAATTATCGGTTGCGCGCATGCGTCTGAGCGGGGAAATGCGTGCGTGCCACGCGAAGGGCGAGGAGAGAGATTTCTCGACTGCGCAGCCTTCGGCTGCTTCGCTCGAAATGACAGGAGGGGGCGCTTCGCTCCGCTCGAAAAACTGGGACAAATGACCTGTCCATTTGTCCCAGATGTGTGCACATTTGTCACACGACGTTTACAAAAGCCGCGGGGCACCCGTGTTAGAATCACGGCCAATACGCTCGCGATGGAAGGGACGTTCATCATGAAGGCACGGCGAATCATCGTCACGACGCTGGTCACGTTTGCCCTGGGTTGCTGCGTGGTCGGCCTTGGCGCTTGCGCGTCGGGAGGCACGCCGAGCAACGGCGCCAACGGTGAAGGCGGAGCTCCCCTCACGGTGGCGGCCATGAAGGGCCCGACGGCCATCGGCATGGCCCATCTCATGCAGGAACAAGATGCCCTGGCCGACGACGGCAAGAAGCCGGCTTACGAATTCACGGTCGCGGCGACGGCCGATGAGCTCGTCCCGCGCGTGGCGGCTGGCGAGTTCG
>USOR01000260.1 GCA_900556425.1 uncultured Coriobacteriaceae bacterium | reverse complement strand
CGCGTCAAGCTGGAGATTGACGGCGTACTCGGCCGATGCCTGCGGACGATCGACCGTAACGTTCTCGACGTTCTCGCCCGTCATGAACGGCGTATACGAGACGCCCTCTTTCTTGAGGTTCATGCCCGTGAGACCCTGGTTGATGTAGTTGCGCACCGTCTCGTCGGTAATGGTGGAGACATCCACGAACTCCAGGACACCCTGGCTACTCAACGTATCGAGGATGGCCTGGGAATTCTCGGCCGCGCCTGGAACCTGCACGAGGAAGGCATCGCTGCCCTGCTGCTGAATGGTCGCGGCAGCGGCACCGGATGCGTTGACGCGGTTGGAGATGACAAGCTGTGTCTGTTCCATCTGCTCGGCGGTGATGGGCGAGCCATCAGTGGTCGATGCCTTAAGATTGACCGAAACGCCACCTTGGATGTCCAGACCCATCGTGATCTTGTCTTGCGGCGGGTACAGTGCGATTGCCGAGGCAATGGCAAGGATGATTATGAGGACGAGGCAGGCAAGGCTCTTGCTATTGCGCTTTGACTTGGACGCACCGGCCTTCTTCTGCTTCGCAAGGGCCTGACGCCGCTCGAGATCGGCGTATTCACGCTGACGGCGCTTGCGCTCCACGCTCGAGATGCCGTTCTTCTTCTGGGCTTCGCGCTCGTCTATCTTTGCCTTGGAACGTGCGGCTGCGGCGCCTCGGCGCTCCGAGCGCTTGCGCTGCTTCTCCATCTCGCGCTTGCCGCGCTCCTTGAGCTTTTCGGCCTCCTTGCGCTTCTTCTCCTGATAGACGGGGTCATTCTCGCGAGCGACCTGCTTGGAGCGCTCCTCTGCCGCGCGTTTGCGAGCGGCCTCGGCCGCCTTGCGGTAGCGCTCGACATCCCGCTCCTGCTTTGCCCGCTCCTTGGCACGCTTCTTGGCGGCCTTTTCGCGCTCCTTTGCGCGCTTTTGCTTCTCGATGTCCGATTCGGCCTTCTTGCCTGAGCCGCCTGCGGACGACTTGCGTTGCGCCATTAAAGACTCCTGTACGTTCGATGCAAGTTTCCTCGGTGTATATGGTGTGCGCAGGCTCGTAATACGTGCACACGGGCCATACGCGCATGACCCAATATTCTACAACAGTGATTGTTGCTCTGCGAGTATGTTGCCCAGAAAGCTCCGGCGGTGGATACTGCTCGCTCCGTGCTCCTTGAGCGCGGCAATGTGTGCGGCAGAACCATAGCCCTTGTTGCTCTCGAAGCCGTATGCCGGATAATCCTGGGCATACGTGCACATGAGTTTGTCGCGCGCGACCTTCGCGGCGATGCTCGCCGCTGCGATGCAGGCGATCTTTCCATCGCCCTTGACAACGCAAAGCTCTGCCTCGTGGATGTGCACGGGATTGCCGTCGATGAGCACGGTGGCGATATCGTCACCGTTGCCACGGGCGGCAAGATCGCTTTTGCACGCCGCGAGCGCGCGAACCATCGCGACGCGCAGGGATGCGGTCATGCCGCAGGCGTCAATCTCCTCGGGCTCGACGCGTGCGATGCCCACGCCAAGGGCCAGCTCGTCGATTTGCGCGGCAAGTTCCTCACGCCGCTTGGGCGAGAGCTTCTTCGAATCATCGAGCCCCACGATCTGCGGCTCATCGGGAAGGGCCACGCAGGCAACGACAAGGGGACCGGCCAACGCTCCCCTGCCCACCTCGTCAATGCCGACGACGATGCCTTCGGGCGCAAGCTCGCGCATATAAGAATAGAGCTCCGCGGTATGTACCCTGCGGAGCTCTTCGCGTTCTTGTTTGGTGAGGCCGATTAGAAGCCCTTTTCGCGCAGACGGGCGGCCTTGCCGACCTTGTCGCGCAGATAGTAGAGCTTGGCACGACGTACGGCACCATGACGAACGACCTCGATCTTCTCGATCTTGGGAGAATGCACGGGGAAGGTACGCTCGACGCCTACGCCGAAGGACACCTTGCGGACCGTGAAGGTCTCGCGGTTGGAGGAACCATGACGACGAATGACGTCGCCCTCGAACACCTGGATGCGCTCGCGGTTGCCCTCTTTGATGCGGTAGTGAACCTTTACATGGGAGCCCGGGAAGAACTCGGGAATCTCCTTGATCTGCTGCTGCTCGATTGCGCGGATGTAGTCCATTGTCTGATCCTTTTTCTCATCGTGCCATTCGTTTCACGTGCAGGCCTATCCTCACGGAGGAAACGACGCGAAGAGACAGAATACAGCAACGAAGCTCGAAGGGCAATCACAAATTTGAGATGAGACAGTTGCTCAGGGACGCTGTCTCATCTCAAAAAAGGTTATCCGGGTCGATGTCCACGGCGATACGCACCTCGTCATTGGCCTTGCGCGCCTTGAGGACGGGTTCGATTACGGCGGAG
>USOR01000259.1 GCA_900556425.1 uncultured Coriobacteriaceae bacterium | reverse complement strand
CCGGAGTGGATGCCCGCGAGCTCGACATGCTCCATGACGGCGGGCACGAAGGCCAGGGTGCCGTCGCAGATGGCGTCGGCCTCGCACTCGAGCGCGTGCTGCAGGAAGCGGTCGATGAGGATGGGACGGTCGGGGGTCACGCCCACGGCAGCGGCCATGTACTGGCCCAGGGTCTCGTCATCGTAGACGACCTCCATGCCGCGCCCGCCCAGGACGTAGCTCGGGCGCACCATGACGGGATAGCCGATCTCGTGTGCGATGTTGAGGGCGTCCTCGACGGTGACGGCCATGCCCGCCTCAGGCATGGGGATGCCCAGGCTGTCCATGACCTCACGGAAGCGGTCGCGGTCCTCGGCCAGGTCGATGATCTCGGGGCTGGTGCCCAGGATGTTGACGCCGGCAGCCTTGAGTTCGCTCGCGAGGTTGAGCGGCGTCTGGCCGCCAAACTGCGCGATGACGCCGACCGGCTGCTCCTTCTCGTAGATGGAGAGCACGTCCTCGGTGGTGAGCGGTTCGAAGTAGAGTTTGTCCGAGGTATCGTAGTCGGTCGAGACCGTCTCGGGGTTGCAGTTGACGATGATGGTCGAGAAGCCGAGCTTCTTGAGCGCGAAAGCGGCGTGTACGCAGCAGTAGTCGAATTCGATGCCCTGACCGATGCGGTTGGGGCCGCCGCCTAGGATCATGATCTTCTGACCGGGGGCGGGTTCGCTGTTGTCGGGAGCGTTGTAGGTGGAGTAGAAGTACTCGGAATCGGCCGTGGAACTCACGTGCACGCCCTCCCACGCCTGCTTGATGCCGGCGCTAAGACGCGCCTCGCGTACCTGGGTCTCGGGTAGGTGCAGGAGCTGGGCCAGGTAGCGGTCGGCAAAGCCGTCGCGCTTGGCGCTGGCAAGCTCGTCGGCGGGTAGCATCTGCGCGGGATGCTCGGCGGACCAGGCGAGGACGCGCTCCTCGTGATCGACGAGCTCCTTCATCTGCTCGATGAAGTAGGCCTTGATCTTGGTGAGCTCGTGCAATTGCTCGACCGTCGCGCCCTTGCGCAGCGCCTCGTACATCTGGAACTGGCGGTCGGGCGTGGCGAAGTTGAGCAGCGTGAGCAGCTCGTCGAGGGTCTTCTCGTTGTAGTCCTTCACGAAGCCCAGGCCGTAGACGTTCTTCTCGAGCGAGCGGATGGCCTTCTGAAAGGCCTCCTTGTAGGTCTTGCCGATGGACATGACCTCGCCCACGGCGCGCATCTGCGTGCCCAGGTGGTCCGAGACGCCCTTGAACTTCTCGAAGGCCCAGCGCGCGAACTTGACGACGACGTAATCGCCGTCCGGGTAGTACTTGTCGAGCGTGCCGTATTTGCCGCAGGGAATCTCGTCGAGCGTCAGGCCGCTCGCGAGCATGGCCGAGACCAGCGCGATGGGAAAGCCCGTGGCCTTGGAGGCAAGCGCGGACGAGCGGCTCACACGCGGGTTCATCTCGATGACGATGAGGCGACCGTCCTCGGGATTCACGGCAAACTGCACGTTGGATCCGCCGCAGGCAACGCCGATCTCCTCCAAGATGGCAAGCGATGCATCGCGCATGCGCTGGTACTCGACATCCGTGAGGGTTTGGGCCGGGGCAACGGTAATCGAATCGCCTGTATGCACGCCCATGGCATCGAAGTTCTCGATGGAGCACACGATGATGCCGTTACCGCACCGATCGCGCATGACCTCCATCTCGTATTCCTTCCAACCGATGATGGACTCCTCCACGAGCACCTCGCCTACGGGCGAGAGTTCGAGACCCTCGCGCACGATATCGCGCAGATCCTCCATGCCGTATGCGATGCCACCGCCGGCGCCACCGAGTGTGAAGCTCGGGCGCAATACGAGCGGAAAGCCGAACTCGCCGGCGAGCTTCTCGGCATCGGCGACGCAATAGGCGTAGCCGCTCCGCGCAACCTCCAAGCCGATGCGCTTGATGGCCTCGGCAAAGAGCTTGCGGTCCTCGCCTTTTTGAATGGCGGCGAGGTCACAGCCAATCATCTCGACACCGTACTTTTCGAGCACGCCCGACTCGGCAAGCTCGACCGCACAGTTCAAACCGGTTTGTCCGCCCATGTTGGGCAGAAGTGCATCAGGACGTTCTTTTTCGATGATCTTTTCGATGACCGCAGCCGTGATGGGTTCGACGTAGGTGCGCGTTGCCATTGCGGGGTCGGTCATGATGGTCGCCGGATTCGAATTCACGAGGACGACCTCGTATCCATCCTCCATGAGCACCTTGCACGCCTGGGTACCCGAGTAATCGAACTCGCAGGCCTGCCCGATGACGATGGGGCCGCTGCCGATGATGAGAATCTTCTTTATATCGTCTCTACGTGGCATGTAATGAAACCTTTCAAATCAACTTT
>USOR01000258.1 GCA_900556425.1 uncultured Coriobacteriaceae bacterium | reverse complement strand
CGATGCGGCCGTCTTCGATGCCGAGGATGGTCGCGCTCTTCTCGTGACGTGTTTCGGAAAACGAATACTTGAGGGGGCTTCCGGCGTAGCGAATCTGCGGACGCCCGACATGCTGGGCCCCGTGCAGATGCCCAAGCGCCACGTAATCGTACGCATCGAACGCGGAAGCATCCACGTTGTCCGCACCGCCCACGCTCGCGATCTCGGAATCGCACGTGGCAGGCTGCACGCCCGATGCCGTGACGAACTGATGGGCGACGAGGATGTTGCAGGCAGCATCATCGAGCTCGTCGCAGGTAAGAGCCTGACGCACAGCGTCGTCATGAGAGACGATTTCCTCAGCTGCATCTGGCATTGCCATGCGTACGTCGGTTGGACGCACGAAGGGAAGCAGGTGAATGCAAACACGCTCGCCATCCCGCTCGACCGTGAAGCGATCGATACCGGCATCGAAGGCCTTGGCGATATGCAGTCCCGAAGAGCCGAGCAAACCAGAGCAGAACGAAAGCTGCTGGGGCGAATCGTGATTGCCGGGAATGGCAAAGACCTCGATGTCGTTCTCGCAAAAACCCAAGAAGAGACGCTCGCAAGTCTCGAGTGCCTCCCGCGAGGGAATGGGACGGTCGAAAACGTCACCCGCGATGAGGACGCCGGCGACGTCCTGCTCGCGGGCAATCGCCACAAGCTGGTCGATGATGTGAACCTGCTCCTCGATCATCGACAGGCCGTTGACGCGCTTGCCGATGTGGAGGTCTGCGATATGCAGCAGCTTCAAAAGCTAGAGCTCCTTGTAATAGAGACGGCAGTGGCAGTAACCCTCGAACTCCGGATCTGCGATCTGGTCACGAAACTCCTGGCACATGCAGTGGTTCTCTTCGCTTATCTGCACTTTGCATGGGCAATAGCCCTCACGCTTGAGGATTCCCGCGCGAATCTTGTCGACGTACTCGCGGTCCTCGTTCATCCTAATTCTCACGATGGTCCTTTCCACGATGACACACGTGAGCTTATCACGCGCGAAGGCCGTGCACGCACTCAAGCAGGCTTCGGTTACTCAGATGTTGCGGGAGCCTCGAAGACACCGGCGCAATGCGGGCAACGCGTCGCACCCACCTTGACTTCCTCAAGGCAAAACGGGCAGCAAGGGGCATCGGGTTCTGCATCGTCCTTCTTGCCCATGCTCCTCATCTTGTTCACGCCCTTGACAAGGCAGAACACGATGAAGGCGATGATGAGGAAGTTAATGCAGGCACTGATGAACGACCCGAAATCGATCCCCGTTCCTGGAATGACCAATCCCCCAACCTCGGCATTTCCGCCCGTGATGAAGTTGATGAGCGGTTGGATGATGTCCGAAGTCAATGCCGTGACGATTGCCGTCAACGCGCCGCCGATGATGATGCCGACGGCCATGTCCATCACATCGCCCTGGTTGATGAACTCCTTGAACTCCTTGAAGAAACTCATGATGTGCTCCTCTGCTCCTCATGGCAGCGTGCGCCAGGTGTATCTATCTCGAATTCATATTATATGCGACCAAGAAGAGAATGGGGAGACCATGGCTCGCTTATGCCCGCTCCTCGGCGACAGCAAGTTCGCTGCGAGAGCTCTTGCGCGTGAGGAAGTAGAAAACGGGCGTATCGAGAGCAGCGAGGATGAACTTACACACGTACTGCCCCACCATCATCGCGAGAAGCGTCGGCAGCATAGCCGTGTCAAAGGCCCAGCCCATTCCGATGCCGAAGGCAACCATGATGTAGATGACGGTGTCAATCGCCTGCGAGCTCATGGTCGAGGCATTGTTCCACACCCAGCGCCACGCGCTGCTCTTGCCACGGCTTAGGAAGAACCCCCGAATCTTGTGAAAGACGAAGACGTCCCAGCTCTGGCTCGTGAGGTACGCGAGCAGTGAGGCAACGACAAAGACGACGTTCTGGCCAAGCAGCATCTCGTAGGAACCCTGCATCTCGGGATTTGCCGCCGGCAGTACCTGCGCGATGGCGATGAGCACGCAAGCGATGACCTGGCAGACAAAGCCCCACTTGACGATGAGCTGTGCTTCCTTGCGACCCCAGATCTCGCCGACCACGTCCGTCATAAGGAAGGTGATGAAGTAGCAAATGACCGCGCTGGGAACGACGACTGCCGTGCCGAACAGCGTGAAGCCCGTCGCAATCGTCTTGGCCGCCACCATATTCGAGACGACGAGCGCGATGGCAAATACCATGCCACAGAGCATGAGGTTACGTTGAGTTTTCTCCATGATGATTCCTTAGTTTTTTATGGCTGGATGTTGCGAACAGCCCCCGTCGCCCATGCGGCGGATTTGCAATACGGCGGTCATAGTAGCACAGCATTGTCCATGACGCGAAGGATGCAGCGTGCGAAACTCGCCTCGACGGT
>USOR01000257.1 GCA_900556425.1 uncultured Coriobacteriaceae bacterium | reverse complement strand
CGATTTCGTGCGTACCACCGAACCGCGTCACGCTGAGACCGTGCGTAAGTTCTGGAACGACCTGTACGAAAAAGGCTTTCTGTATAAGGGTGCCTATGAAGGTTGGTACTGCGTTCACGAAGAGACCTACTACGCTGAATCCGACCTCGAGAAGAACGAGGAGGGCGAATACGTTTGCCCCGATTGCAAGCGTCCTGTTCAGAAGACGAGCGGGGAAGAGAACTGGTTCTTCAAGCTTTCCGATTTCGAAGACAAGCTGCTCGAATTCTACGAGGAAAATCCTGATTTCATCCGCCCGGTCACGCGTAAGAATGAAATTGTTTCGTTCGTGAAGAGCGGCCTGAAGGATCTCTCCATTTCGCGTTCGACCTTCGATTGGGGCGTTCCGTTGCCCTTCGATGAAGGTCACGTAGCCTATGTGTGGGCGGATGCGCTTCTGGCGTATCTTACGGGCATCGGCTATAGCGATCCTGAGCGCGCTGCGGAATATGAGGCAGCATGGCCCATGCAGTATCACTTCGTGGGCAAGGACATCATCCGCTTTCACTGCGTGATCTGGCCGGCCATGCTCATGGCCGCTGGCATGGAGTGCCCGCGTCACGTCTTCGCGCACGGCTTCCTGATGGCCGCTGACGGCTCCAAGATGAGCAAGTCGAAGGGTAACGCGCTCTATCCGCGCGACCTCATCGAGCGCTACGGTGTGGACGCCTATCGCTACTACTTCCTGAGTGATGTGACCTTTGGTTCCGACGCCAATATTGGCCACGACCGCATCACGCAGGTCTACAACGCCGATCTGGCCAACACCTACGGCAACCTCTTCAGTCGCGTGAGCAATATGGTCATCAAGTACTTCGATGGACAGGTGCCCGAGGTCCCCGTCGAGCTTGGCCTGGAGGAAAATCCGCTCTCGGAGATTGCCGAGGGGCTCTACGAACGCTACGCCGCGTGCATGAACGACATCGACTTCGGTGGTGCCGCCGCTCATGTCATGGAGCTTCTGCATCGCGCAAACCTCTACGTCGAGGAAAGTGCGCCGTGGAACCTCGCCAAAAGCGAGGAGACCCAGGGCGAGCTGGCGTTCGTGCTCTACAACGCGCTGGAGACCTGCCGCATCGCCGCGCTGCTCCTTGCCCCCTTCATGCCCAATACGTCGACGGAGCTGTGGAGGCGTCTGGGCCTGGAAGACCCGTGCGCCGTCGACAACGCCGCCGAGCTCGCGCTGTGGGGCGGGCTTCCCGCCGGCAACGAGGTCACCAAGGGTGACGCTCTCTTCCCGCGTCTCGAGAAGTAATGGGTTACAACGACTTCAAACACTTCGACGAGCGCGACGCGCTCTTTCGCAACTCGAAGGGCAAGGTCAAGCCTGCTCCCGAATTGCCGTACGGTACGCTTGTCGCCGACACGCATTGTCACCTGGGCATGTTTCCCGAGCCAGGGCTCGCGCTCGCGCAGACGGCGGCTCATGGCGTCGACTTCATCTGCTGCATGACCGATCCGACAAGACCCGAGCTTGACGGCGACGACGGAGACGTGACGCGACGGACGGCGCGTGATACCTACGATGGGCTCGGCTCGTGGTTTGATGATGCCGCGGCATTGCTCGAGGAGTGGGGGATGGCGCAGGCCGTCATGCCGCGCGTGCGCTTTGCCTGCGGCGTGCATCCGCATAACGCCAAGTACTTCGAGCGGGCACGAGACGAGCTTCTCTCCCTGCTCGCTCGTCCCGAGACGTGCTGCCTGGGCGAGGTCGGTCTCGATTACCATTACGATTTCAGCCCGCGCGACGTGCAGCGCGAGGTCTTTGCCGTGCAATTGCAAATGGCGCAGGAGTGTGGGCTTCCCGTGAGCCTACATCTGCGAGAGGCGCATGATGATGCGCTTGCCATCTTGCGCGAGACGGGCGTCCCCAAGGCGGGCTGCATTGTGCATTGCTTCAACCTCGATGCCCAAACGCTGGCCCCGTTTCTTGAACTCGGCTGCCACGTTGCCTTTGGCGGTCCGCTCACCTTCAAGAAGAGCTGGGAGACGCGCGCAGCCGCCCTCGACGTGCCGCTGGACCGTCTTCTTACCGAAACCGACGCGCCCTACATGGCTCCCGAGCCCTTACGTGGCACGGTCTGCACGCCGAGTCAGACCGTCTTCACCTTGCGTGAGCTGCTTGATTGCTTTGGCTATGCGGGGGCTGAGCGCGCCTTCGAGCTTTTGCAGCCACGCCAAAGCGACATCGACAAGGGCGCCGTGGCGTCGGTGGCGACCATGCCGGATTACGCGACCCTGCAACGGGGGCTCACCGAGGCGCAGTTCGCCGAGCAAGTCTTCCAGAACGCCCTCGATTTGCTCGATGCTGAGCACGTCTGAGAGGAGCCTCCATGGCAAAGAAGTCAAGAAGGCAGAAGCTTCCG
>USOR01000256.1 GCA_900556425.1 uncultured Coriobacteriaceae bacterium | reverse complement strand
CCGCCGCCCCGCCCCGTCCCACCCTTCTGCTTGGCGTACTGGACGACAAGGACGCGCGCGGCATCATCCGCGAGCTCTGCCCGCTGTTCTCGCGCATCGTCGTCACGGCATCATCGTCGCCGCGCTCCGTTCCCGCAGCAAAGCTCGCCATGCTCGTCGAGGAGGAATGCGGTGTGCGTCCTGAGATTGCCACGAGCATATCCGAGGCCCGCGAGTTGCTGCGCCACGAGCCTGTCATCGCCACGGGCTCGATAACCGTTGCTGGTGAGGTGAAGGATATTTGGTGATAGAATCTCACCAATAGTCCACTACCACAGGCAGTAAGAAGGCAGCATGTCCGCTATTCTCGCGTCGGTACTCACACCTCCCGTGCTTGTCGTCCTCATCGTGACGGCAATCATCTTCGTGGGGCTCTGGATCGTATGCATCATCTGGGTCAATAGGGACGCCAAGACACGCGAAGCCCCCGTGCTGCTATGGACCGTCATCGCCGCCGTACCCGTCGCCGGCTTGGTTGCCTACTGCTTGCTTCGCCCGCCTCTCAACGCGGCCGACTCCACCGAGCAGGTCATGAACCTCGAGCTCATGGGACGGCAGCTCTCCGATTACGGCAACTGCCCCCGTTGCGGCGAGCCGGTGAAGAGCGACTACATCGCTTGCCCCAACTGTCGCGTCCAGCTGCGTAACGTGTGCAACAGTTGCGGACGTCCGCTCGAGCCCAGTTGGCAGATATGCCCCTACTGCGCGCAGCCGCTCACGCGTCAGACACGCCAGCGCTCGGCCTAGCGCAAGTTCTCCTTGCATCGCGCCTTGCTGCGGTGTAGTGTCTCGCCAAGTGCTTCTCTCGACGAAGTCCCACTCGGTTTGTGGCCGAGCACGGGCAGAAAGGAAAAACCATGAGCACGATTTCCGTTTACCTTCCCGATGGTTCCAGCAAAGAGCTCGAAGCAGGAGCGACCGTTGCAGATTGCGCGGCGGCTATCGGAACCGGTCTCGCCAAGGCTGCCATCGCTGGCAAGATTAATGGTGAGCTCGTCGGCCTCGATGCGCCACTTGCCGATGGCGCGCAGGTCGAGATCGTCACCAAGACATCACCCGAGGGTCTCGGCATCTTGCGCCACTCGACGGCGCACATCATGGCAGAGGCCGTGCAGGAGCTCTTCCCCGGAGCCCAGATTGCCTTTGGCCCGCAAACCGACGATGGCTTCTTCTACGACTTCGGCTTGACCGAGAACCTCTCGTCCGATGATTTCGAGGCCATCGAGGCCAAGATGAAGGAGATCATCAAGAAGGATGAGCCTTTCGTGCGCGAGGTCGTTACGCGCGATGAGGCCAAGGAGATCTTCAAAGACCAAAAGTTCAAGGTCGAGCATATCGATGACCTGCCCGAGGACGCCGAGATCTCCATCTACCGCCATGGCGACTTCGTTGACCTGTGCAAAGGTCCGCACATTCCCAGCTCGCGCAAGATCGGTGCCTTCAAGCTCATGAAGCTCGCCGGCGCCTACTGGAAGGGCGATGCCGAGAACGAGCAGCTGCAGCGTCTCTACGGTACGGCGTTCTTCGACAAGAAGGACATGAAGGAGTACCTCTTCATGCTCGAGGAGGCCGAGAAGCGTGACCATCGCAAGCTCGGTCGCGAGCTCGGCATCTACATGATGGACGAGGAAGCCGGTGTCGGCCTGCCGCTGTATCTGCCAGCCGGTGCGCGCATCATCCGCATCATGCAGGAGTGGTTGCGCAAGGAGTTGTACCGCAGGGGTTACGAAGAAGTCATCACGCCGCACATCTACAAGGCGGATGTCTGGAAGCGAAGCGGTCACTACGGCTTTTACCACGACAATATGTACTTCTTCGAGATTAACGAGGGAAGCGATGAGGAACCGCGTCCGAGCGAGTACGGCGTGAAGCCGATGAACTGCCCCGGCCACGTTATCCTCTACAAGAACGACATCCACTCGTATCGCGAGTTGCCCATCAGGTATTTCGAGTTCGGTACCGTGTATCGTCACGAGCTGAGCGGTGCCGTGCATGGCCTCATGCGTGCCCGTGGCTTCACGCAGGACGACGCGCATGTCTTCTGTCGCGAGGACCAGGTCGTCGATGAGGTCTGCGCAATCCTCGATCTGGCGGACTCCATCATGAAGGAGTTTGGTTTCGAGTACATGGCCGAGATATCGACCCGTCCCGAGAAGTCCATTGGCACCGACGAGATGTGGGAGAAGGCCGAGAGCTTCTTGCGCGAGGCCATCGAGCGTCGTGGCATTCCATATGAGATTAACCCTGGTGATGGCGCCTTCTACGGTCCCAAGATCGACATCAAGGTCAAGGACGCGCTCGGCCGCTGGTGGCAGTGCTCGACGGTGCAGGTTGATTTTAATTTTCCCGAGCGTTTTGACCTCACGTATCGC
>USOR01000255.1 GCA_900556425.1 uncultured Coriobacteriaceae bacterium | reverse complement strand
CCGCATGCGATGATAGACCGCGCTCTTCGACAGCGGCGGATCAGCCAGCTCGCCGAGCTCCTTGACCGAAGCGTCGGGATGCTTGATGCGCAGCAGGGCAACCTCGCGCAGCGATGCGGGAATCGCTTCGATTCCCTTCTGGCCCACGAGGCGTCGTATGCACTCGATTTGCCGCAACGAGGCCTTCGTGGCCTTGACCTGGTTGGCGATTTCGGCGTTGACACGACGGTTCGTGTCGTTTCTCACCGATTTGATGACACGCGCGTTCTCGATGGTGAGCGCGCCTTGATGAGCCCCCACAAACGCAAGGAAGGCGATGATCTGCTCGATGCCCTTGATGTAGATTGCGTACATGTTGTGACGGCGAATGTAGCGCGCCTTGATGCCATGCTCGCGCATGAGCTCAAGACAGGCCGCGATCAGCTCCTCGGACGGCCCCGCCAGCTCGAAATGGAAGGCGCCACGCGGGTCGGCAATGTAGCCGCCGCCAAGGAAAGCACCCCGCAGATAGGCACCGGCGCAGCAGGCGTTCTCGACAAGCTCGGGACGTATGCCGCCCTCAAAGCCCTCATCGCCGAGAATGCCCATGTCGCGCAGGGCATCGGTGAGCCCGGCCTGCGGCGGTACGGTGATAAGGTAGTTATGCGTCTTATGCAAAATGCTGCGGCGTACCGTGAGGTTAGTGGCAAGCTCGTAGACGCTGTGGAGCAGCCGAATCGCCGTGCGCGCAACGCTCGCCGTCTCAGTCGCAAGCTCGAGGCGCGGACCTTCACCGCTAATGGAGAGCGTGCCTTCGATGCGGATGAGTGCGGAGAGCTCGGCGCGGTCGCAGCGCGGGCACGTGGGTTCGATGCGGGACAGCTCGTCTTTCACCTCTGACGTGAATGACACGCTGCCAGCACCTCCTGAAACGCCTTGGCAAGCTTCTCACGGTCGTGCCACGTGGGGCGCACCGGATCGACCAGATCACGCACCATGGGTTGCACGCCAAGCTCCATGACCCTTCCTACCATCTCGTTGCTCGCCTCCACATGGGCGAGCTTGCCGGCCCTGCGTCCCTTCGTGTACTTGCGCGCATCGGAATAATCGGTGATGGCGGGGAAGACGCCGCTCGCCATTGGACTCGTCTCGGAATTGCGATGGATGAGCGCGATGTCGAGCAGGCCGCGCATGCCGTGACGAAGAAGCGCATCGACATAGTCGTAGCAGTTCATGCCCCAGGTCTCGCCTTGCATGTCGGCAAGCGAGCATACGAAGAGCGTGCAAGCCGGATCGTTCTCGCGGTCATGAGCCTCGCGAATCGCGTCGATGACGCCGGGGACGAGCAGGTTGGGGATGATCGAGGTGAACAACGAGCCTGGGCCGAGCACGATGAAGTTGGCTTCTCGGATGACGCGTAGCGCCGAAGGGTATGCCTGCGCATCAGCGGGATGCAGCGAAACGTAACGCATGCTGCAATCGGCATCGCTTATGACGGCCTGGCCTTCGAGCTCGGTGCCGTCGTTGGTGAGACCGTAGAGGCTCACGTCATGCAACGTCGAGGGATACACGTGGCCACGAGCTTCGATGAGCCCCTCGCACACGCGAATGGCATCGGGGAAGGAATTGGTCTCGTCTGCGATGGCCGTGAGAATGAGGTTGCCGAGCGAGTGATTGTCGAGATAGTCGAAGCGATGGCGAAACGCACGCGCGAGTATGCCCTCGTAGTTGGCCGACATCGCGCTGATGCACTTGCGGATATCGCCCGGTGGTATCACGCCGCCACGCTCGCGCAGGATGCCCGTCGAGCCACCATCATCGACCATGGCGACGACCGAGGAGACCTTGCAGCCCATGTCGAGCAGCGTGCGGATGGAAGCGGGTGCGCCCGTGCCACCACCTATGACGACAGCATTCGTTCGATTCATGGGACCTCCTAGTTGACCTCGGCGAGCGCCAGGTCACGATGAGCGGTGTTGACGTGATAGCCCGCCTGCGAGAGGTGCTGACCAGTCATGGTGGCGAGTGCGACGCTGCGATGCTGACCCCCCGTGCAGCCCACGCCGATGGTAAGGTACTGCTTGCCCTCCTGGATGTAGCCGGGAATGATCTCGTCGAGCAAGGCGTACCAGCGCTCGAGAAAACGCTTGGTCTCGGGCTGCTCGAGCACGAACTCGGAGACCTCGCGATCGAGACCCGTCTTGGTACGCAGCTCCTTGTCGTAGTACGGATTGGGAAGGAAGCGTACGTCGATGACGATATCGGCGTCGATGGGTGCGCCGTGTTTGAAGCCGAAGGAGTAGACCGAGATATGCATCTCGTCGATATCATTCTCGGACGCGAAGAGCGCGCGAATCTTCGCGCGCGTCTCCTGGGGGCGCGTGACGCTTGTGTCGAGCACGTAATCGGCTTGCGTGCGCGCCTCATCGAGCAACTC
>USOR01000254.1 GCA_900556425.1 uncultured Coriobacteriaceae bacterium | reverse complement strand
CACGTCAATCCCAACGGTGACATGCGCATGTTCTATGGAATCATCACCCAGGAGGCCCTGGCCAGGGCACTTGGCGTGTCCGAGGACGACGTCGCGGCCATGACGGGTGACGAGAGATACAACCGCCTGGGTGCCGTTGCCCTTGATGCCATCAAGCGCGGTGGTTTCACTGGCACGGAATTCAAGAACCTGGTCAATAACGCCATCGGCGTGGGGACGTCCGACTCCACCCACGACCAGCGCGGCTACACGCCCCTTGACGCCCGCGAGTTCGTGCGCAACTTCCGTTCGGTGCTCTACATTCCCAACGAGCAGCGTCAGCTGCGTGTCATGAAGATCGACCAGAACGGTGCGCCGGTCAACGGGGTACAGTTCGCGCTGTATAACAGCGAGGCCAAGGCAGCGGCCGGTGGGAGCGATTATGCTGCGAGCGGTTATACCGCCACCGTCAATGACAGGGGTGGCATGCTGATCTTCGAACCCCATCAAAGCCATGACACGGGCTCGGGTGAGTCACTTCCCGGCTACGCGGACATGGCCTGGCCCTTCAGCGACTTTTCCCAGGAGCATGCGGCGACATACTTCTTGAGGGAGATTTCGGCGCCTGCCGGCTACGAACTCAATCCCACGATCATTCCGGTCAAGGTCGGCGTCTACTCCATCTATGCCGATGCGGGCACTGCCGATGATGACGTAAGCGTCATGGCAGGTGTCGGCAAATTGACCCAGACCATGATTCAATACGCCTCCAACGGCGAGGTGAACATCACCTTGCGCGATATCACCGCGTTTGCCCAAACGCAGCCGTCGGGCAGCTTTGCGTTGAGAGGTTGGGTCGACGACACCCTTCAGGGGACGGATGGCGAGCCCGTCGTGCGCCAGATGAACCTCCACTATGGCAAGAACGCGGTCGTCGACTACGGTCTTTCCGATGCTGACGGCGGTGCGAACTACGAGCCCTTCTTCGTCACCGACGAGGGCTTTTTGCGTACGCGCGTCCAGCAAAACCTCCATGCGCACGATGACCCGACCGACCCCGATTATTCTGATGCAAATGCCGACAATCTGGGCGATCTGGACATCACGGGCCTCTTCAGCCTCATCAACACGGTCGTCGTGACCGATAGAAGTAGGGTCGTGGTCGACGATGGCGAGCTCATGATTCGCAAGGCCGTCGCGGGAGAGGGACTTGCGGAGGCGGATTATCTCAAACCCTATCATTTCAAGGTCGAGTTCCTCGACGAGCAGGGGAATGCCCTGGCGGCATCCTATCCCTTCTACGGCACCGACCGCTCCGGCTCGCTGCGCAGCGGTGATGTGCTGCTGCTTCATCATGACGAGGCGGTGGTCATCCAGGGCCTGCCCATCGGCAGCCGCTACGTGGTGACCGAGCTCGATGCCAACGAGGGCGGCTTCTTCTGCACGATCACCGACGAGAATGGCGTGACGATCGAGGCCAGCGTAGCGCAGGGTGTCGTCAAGAGTGCGCAGCAGCAGATGCTCGCCTCGTTCCTCAACACGCGCACCGACCCCCAGCTCGGAAACCTGCTCATTCGCAAGACGGTCACGGGCGAGGGCCTTCCCGCAGAGGCATTGCAACGCAGCTTCAATTTCAAGGTCGAGCTTTTCGATGCGGCGGGAAATGCGCTTACCGGACGCTATGCGGTGAGCAATATCGATGGTATCGAATACATCGAGAGTGGCGACGTGTTGCCGCTGCGTCATGGCCAGACGGCGCTCATCTTGTACCTGCCTGCGGGCAGCTACTATATCGTCACCGAGCTTGATGCCAACCAGGACGGCTTCACGGCTGCCCCGAGCGCCACGCAGGGTGGCCCCACGAGCGTTATCCGCGATGGCCAGACCTCCGAGGTCTCCTTCGTGAACACCTTCGCAAAGCCCAATGAACCCGACAACCCGGATAATCCGGACAACCCCGATAATCCCGATAATCCAGATGTCCCCGATAACCCGGACAATCCCGATAACCCGGACGTTCCCGACAACCCCGACGAGCCCGACACGCCGACTGTTCCCGATAAGCCGGCGGTGCCCGAGAATCCGCGCGTGCCCGTCGAGCTGACGCCGGTTTCCCATGAGATACCGTCGGGCACGGTTCCGAAGACAGCCGATGATGGCATGGCTGGGTTGTTGCTGGCAAGCGCGTTTGCGGCACTTGCCCTCGTAGGCGCCTTAGCCTTGCGACGCACGCGTCGGGAAAGCTAGCGCCAAAAGGTGCCATGTGCGGTCAATCGCGCTGGCACCTTTTTTGCCTGACGCATTCCCTTTCTGCGTCAATACTCTTTGTAGTATCATTTCTCCATACGCTATCGGCACAAATGCAGACGAAACGAGGTGAAGTGCCCGACGCGTAGGCCATGAAGAACGTATTCCGCGTGCTCAAACGCGACATCTTGCGCC
>USOR01000253.1 GCA_900556425.1 uncultured Coriobacteriaceae bacterium | reverse complement strand
CTGCGTCTCGATGATCGGCAGTGCGGTGATGCTGCCGCCACCGGCTTCCTTCATATAGGGAACTACGGTATACATACCAAGGAACGGGCCAGTAAGGTCCACATCAATCAGTTTGTACCAATC
This sequence comes from uncultured Coriobacteriaceae bacterium, assembly GCA_900556425.1. Lineage (GTDB taxonomy): Bacteria > Actinomycetota > Coriobacteriia > Coriobacteriales > QAMH01 > QAMH01. The sequence goes on along the minus strand of USOR01000253.1, from coordinate 2,298 downwards.
ACGCTCAAGATCCATGTCCTCGAAGCTCTGGCATCCCTGAGAGAGCGCCGCGCAGTTGACGAGACCGTTCAGCTTGCCAAATGCCGCCTTCGCCTGTTCGGCGCAGTCCTTCCAGGAATTCCGATCCGTCACATCCAGATGTTGGAAGCGCACGTCAAAGCCCTTGTCACGCAGCTCGGCTGCGTGGGCCTCGCCCGCCTCGTCGATGACATCCCCGATCATGACCTTGGCGCCATGCTCTGCGCACTTGGTCACGATCTCGGCACCGATGCCGTTAGCACCACCAGTTACGATCACGCACTTATCGCTTAGTCTTCCCATGATGCACTTCCTTTCGAAAACGGCCTATTCGGCCTTCTTGTCCTTGTAGAACAGCCAGCACACCAGCATGATGATCGCGAATACCACGACCGCCTTGAGGGGCATGAACAGATCGGCGTTCATCAGCGCGCCCAAAATGGCGTTGAAGATAGTGCCGGCGCAAATCTGGCCAAACGAAATGAACGCGACGCCCACGGCGATGTCGGCAGGCTTCATGAATACCGATGGATACGAGAACGTGACAACCTGATGGACGGCCTGGCTCAAGCCCAGCAGACCATAGAGAACGCAAAGCAGAATGAGCGAGGTGCCCGGCGCAACGGTCCAGAGAACGGCGCCAACGACCAGGGCCACGATGGTCTCCACGGCAACGAGTGCCTTAGCCTTCTGGGTTTTGGCGAAAATCGCGCCCATGAAGCTCGTGGCGATGATGCACACGAGGCTGTTTGCCATGATGGGAAGCGAGCTTTCCGTCGCAGACATTCCCAGGCCCTGCTGCAGAATCGTCGGAAGGAACAGCGAGGACGAGCAAATGGCCGAGAAGCACACGCCGATGAAGAAAATCATCATGTAATTCTTGTTGCCAAAGAGCTTGCTCGGGAAGATGGGGTCGGCAGCCTTGCGCTCGATAAGAACGAGCACGATGAGAAAGACGACAGTCGCGGCAAACATGCCGATGATGATCGGATCGCCCCATGCATAGGTGGTACCACCCCAGGCAAGAGCCAGGGAGAACGGGATGAGTACCAGGGCGAGCATGATGGAACCGGCAATGTCCAGGCCCTTGCCATCATCGACCCTCTCCTGGGCATTTGGCGCAAACAGCATGAGAACGAAGGACAGAGCTGCGGCGGCGATGGTCACGTAAAGCGCCCAATGCCAGGTGAGCAGGTCAACGAACAGGCCCGAGACCGGTGCTGCCACAAGAGCGGCAATGAAGCCAAAGGTCTGCATGAAACCATTCATGCGCGGGGCGACATCGGGCGGATAGACGTCGCTTAGCATGACGACGATGTTCGAGAAGAACAGACCCCATGCCAAGCCCATGAGCGAACGAGCTATCAAGATGATGACGGGGCTCCAGGCCAGGGCACACAGCACGCCACCTGCAATGAAGAGCGCCAAGCCAACGAGAAACAGGTTGCGACGTAGGTAACGCTCGCCAAGTTTGGCGGACAACGGAATGGTCACGCACCTAAAGAGGCTCTCAAGCGTGAAGGCAAGCCCCAGAAACGTAAGGCCGTCCATCGCCGTCATCGCTGCGGCAACGAAGATCGATGAACCCGCTATCGCGAACATCGAAGCGAAGTATCCGAGGAGGAGCGAGGCGAAGAATACCGCCTTCTGTCCTCCGGTTAATGTTTTGCTCATAGGAAAAATCCCTCCTTGTGGATAAAAATCGGCAACTCGACGCGAACGTCGCACAACTCCCCATCATGTACGGCGTCTGATCTCGTGGAATACCTAGGATCCCGATCGACTGGGATCGCGATATGCGAATGCGCAGATCAGGATCACAACGGCAAATCCAATGATGAACATAAGAGGTATGAGCATGTTCACGTTGAAGGTTGCGCCAAGGACAGCATTGAAGATGGTGCTCGCGAGCGCTTGACCAAACTGCATAAACGCGACAGCAACGGCAATCTTTGCTGGATCAAGCGCAATGGATGGCCATGAAATAGGCGTGACCTGATGGATTGCCTGAGCGATACCAAGAATGCCGAATCCAATCGTGACATAGATAAATGATGTTCCCGCGCCGACAAACAGCATAAGTATGCCCGAAACCGCGCAAATAAAGCCCTCGACAAGAATGAGGCCCTTTACCTTACGTGTCTTGCTAATACGACTACCAACCCATGACGTGCACAACAAGGCAAAGATGCTGATGACCGTTGTGGGTATCGAGCTCTCGGTTGCTGTGAAGCCAAGAACGACCTGCATGATGGTCGGGAAATAAATCTGAACACTGCA
>USOR01000252.1 GCA_900556425.1 uncultured Coriobacteriaceae bacterium | reverse complement strand
GCGATGACGCAGCACAGGGCATCAATCAAATCGTCGGACATACGCCCGTTCCCACATGCGAGAAAATCGATGGCATCAACGAAACCATCTGGCTATGCGACACCCTCTCTCGTACAACATACAACCGACCCATCGGGGATGGAACGGCGCTATTGCTCAGCAACGGACACGCTGAGGTGATTCCGCTACGTGTCTAGCATGGCAACGCTGCCATGATGGGAGAGCCTTTTCCGAATGGTCGTCTACTGTAATCCCGCATTGCATCACTGCATCATCATGTTGTGGCAAAACCTCGCCATAATTGGTAGTGTTCTGCCATATTGAACAACAACGCATATTCACACGCGAACGCATCCAGAGAGGATGACCATGCAGAAGCCGAGCAAAGTGCCCACCGTCTCCCCCACCGCGCACGTGGCGACCAACGCGACCGTCATCGGCGACGTCACCATCGGCGACGAGTGCTGCGTCCTGTTCAACGCGACCATCCGGGGCGACTGTGGCACATTCGTCAAGTTAGGCGAGCGCACGAACGTGCAGGAAGGCGCCTGCCTGCACGTGAGCCACGACGCGCCCACGATCGTCGGCCATGACGTGACCATCGGGCATGCCGCGGTCGTGCATGGCTGCACCATCGGCGACCATTCGCTCGTCGGCATGGGAGCCACGGTGCTCGACGGTGCTGAGATCGGCAGTCACTGCCTCATCGGGGCCGGAGCGCTCGTGACGGGATCGGCGCGCATCCCGGACGGCATGCTCGTCGTCGGAGCGCCCGCACGGGCGAAGCGTCCCCTGACCGACGAGGAGAAGGCCAGCCTGGAGGAAAGTGCCGCCGGATACGTAGAGGTGGGATACCAGCTGGCAAGCGAGGGCTGGTTGCTCACGGGCGAGGTGCCCAAGCCGCCGCTGGGGTAGTTCACGCGATTGAGCGGCGTCTCGCGCTTTTCGAGGCGCGCGATGCCCCATCACACGATACGTACAGAAGAGCGTGCCTTCGGTGGCTGGTGCCGATGTACCGCGAAAGCGCGAGTCGCCGCGATGCCCTCCCATATGCAGACGAGCCCAAGTGCGGACTATAATGTTCCCAGCATCCTTTTAGGTGATTGGAGGGTCCATGTTTGACAACAACCAGCCGCAATCCGGCATTCGAACGCTCTTTGGGCCCAACGGCAACGTATCTGCCGTAGTCGGCTCCGGCTCGAACACGTTTGCCGTCATCGGATCCGGGGATCACGATGGCCTTTACTTCCGAAACGGCAACATAGTCTCTGGACCCGATGGTATGCATGCCGTCATCGGTAACGGTCCGATCAAGACGGTTTTTGGCCCTCACGGAGAGGCGCACGCGATTATCGAAAACGGTTCGAGCGGCACCGTGCTGTAACGTCCTCATGCTGCTGCAACCTTATCTCAGCTGTTGATTCGTAGCGGATAATGGCGCAGCTTCCGTGACGCTCTGCAGTGGCTCAGCTGTACCGCAGCGCATCGTCTTTATCTGAAGCTTTCTCTTCATACATCGAAAGTCGTCATTTCATTGGACGGTTTTGCATTTCCGAACAAACCGTCTAGCCATTTGAACGGTTTACTCGTCATCATCGTCGGAGTCCTCATCGCCTGTGAGCTCGCCATTGGCAAGCATGAACTCGGTCACGTTGTCGAACACGTCCACGTCACCGTCAAAATCCATATCGAAAAGCATGGACACCCTCCCCTCCTGCAAACCAAACGGCAGACAGCCTCACCGCCCCTGACGCGGAAAAGGCAATCGCCAACACCGACGAGCCGCTACTTGGAGCCCCCGCGATCGGCCAGCTCCCCGAACTCCTCGCTCGTCATCGTCTGCACGGAATACCCCTCGCAGGCGTAGAGGCTCTCGTGAAACGGCGCGCTGTTCTTGTGGCAGCGGATGAACTGCATCGCCTTGCCCGTCGAGGCATCGAACCCGACGACCCATACATAATCACTTGACATACCCATCACATCCCATCGTCATCGAAACCCGTGACGTCAATCGAAAACGCCACATCAATGATTGTATGCGTGGGGTGTGACACGGTTTTCTCTATCGAGAGTGTGGCAGCTCCAGACCCGCATCATAAGAAAATCGAGTTTTGAAAAACGAGAGCGAACGAGCAAAAGCGCATAGATCGGGAAACATGCCATCCACCCTGCCTTCCCCAAAATCCCTCCCCTTCTCAATAACCAAGCAGTGCTTGGTCGAGTAAACTAGCCCCAGGATTCATCATGAATGCCGTCCTGATTAAACCGATAAACCAAAGAAAGGATCGTGATCAAGATGGCAATCGAACTGAAGCGAGACATGATGAAGGAATCCGAGAACGGCAAGGACAAGATGGGCATCGACTTTCGCGCGCTCAACTCCCAGATGAAGGCGCTCGAGGAGCTTCGCGACGGCGACAT
>USOR01000251.1 GCA_900556425.1 uncultured Coriobacteriaceae bacterium | reverse complement strand
AGGAGGCCATCATGGCTGACAAGGAGCTTTTACATAAGATCGTGGAGATGCAGGAACGCGTCATCGCGCAGATGGATTCGCTAAAGGACCAGGATCTCGTCACGAACGACCTCAGGAAGGCCGCCGACAAGGCCCAGGAATGGGCTCGCGCGGTCATGAAGGAGGAGGGCAATGACAAGTCCTACCGCGAGTGGCCGCCCAAGCAGTTCGCCCATGAGCTCAAGAAGCACATCAACGCGTTCGGAAACCACGAGGGCACGCAACTCGTGCGCGAGTACGAGCAGCTCGTCGGAAAGCTGCCCTACGACGCCGATCACGAGCACATTTAGGCTACGTCCTGTCATTGCGCTAGGCTTGTCGTGGTATTGACGGTGCCATGCGTCGAGCGCGAGGTGACGATAGGTTGACTGACGGCAAACGCAGGTTCTGGATTGGCGTGGCCATCACGCTGCTCGGCGGCGCCCTGTGGGGCGTGTCGGGCACGAGCGTGCAATACCTCACGACGACGGGAGGGACAAGCCCGGCGCTCGTCACGTTTCTGCGCACGCTGCTCGGTGGCGGGATCTTCTTCGCCTTCCTGCTCCTGACCAAACGTCGTGTCGTCAAGACGATGTTTTCACGCCGGCGCACCGTTGGTGCCCTTTTCGCCTTTGGATTTGCGCTCTACGCCAACCAGCTCTGTTACGCGCAGACCGTGCAGATCACCAACGCGGGGACCGCGACGGTGCTTCAGATGCTGGCCAGCGCGTTCGTCATGCTCTACGTGTGCGTGACCCTGCGCAGGGCACCGCGCATCAGGGAGGTGGTCGGCCTGCTCCTCGCGCTGCTGGCGGCTCTCCTCATCGCCACCCAAGGTGACATCCGCACGCTCGACGTCCCGGTCGACGGACTCGTCTGGGGGTTGCTCACGGCTCTTTCGACGGCCGCCTACATCATCGTTCCCAAACGCTGCGGCCTCTTCGAGCGATACGGAAGCATGCCGGTAGTGGGGACGGGCATGCTGCTCGGTGCGCTATTTGCCCTACCGGTCTATCTGCTCCAGGGAAACACGCTTGCCGATGTGGCGACCGTGCTAACGGCCTTCGGGGGCTTCGAGTGGCTCGTCTTCCTGGGTGGCCTCGTCGTGGTCGGCACCATCTGTGGATATGGCCTCTACTTGCACGGTGTCGCGATTGTGGGTTCGGTCAAGGGATCGCTTCTGGGCGCCATCGAGCCCGTGAGCGCCACGGTGCTGGCGGCATTGTGGCTGGGAACCGCGTTTACTGGATACGATCTGGCGGGTCTGGTGCTCATGTGCGTCATGGTCGCGTTCGTCACCTCCGACGAATAGGGTCGCTTGTCGCTTTTTCGCGTTTCTCTAGCATTCCGACGAAGGACGAGCGCAATTATTTCGTTTCTCTAGGAATTTGTCCGCTCAAATCCTAGAGAAGCGTGAAAAATGCGCATGAGCTCTCGTTCAGGGCTAGAGAAACGTGAAAAACGTGCATGCGGCTTGCCTAATCCACGCATAATCGCGAAAACCCGTATACGCAAGGATGCCGGCCACATTCTCGTGACCGGCATCCCCTTGATCGTATGTCCCGCGACGCTTACTTGCTCTTGCCGTCGTCCTCCTCGCGGCCCATGTAGTCGCCGCGTTCCTCGAGGATCTCGCGGGTGGCGCCGTCCTCCTCGGCGCGAAGCGCACCCTCGGCTGCGCGCTCGGCTTCGGCCCAGGCCTTTTCCTCGGCATGCTCGGCGTGAACGTCGGTTGCCTTCTTGTCGTGCTTGGCGTTGGCGATGGCGAGAATCGAGCCGGTCAGCGCAAACAGCGCGATGGCGTTGGGAAGCACCATCAGCTGGTTGAACATGTCCTGCAACTCCCAGACGAGGTCGATCTTGAGCACCGCGCCCAGGAACACGAAGAACGTGCAGATGCAGGCGAATATGAGAATCGTCTTCTTGCCAAAGAGGTATTCCCAGTTGAGTTTCGCGAACAGGTTCCACGAGAGGATCGTCGAAAACGCGAAGAACAGCAGGCAGATGGCGACGAAGATGTTGCCGCCGTTGGTGGTGAAGAACTGGCTGAACGCCACCTGGGCCATGTTGCCGTTGTCCAAGCCGACGGCCGCGGCCAGGGCGGCGGGGTCGTTCATGTCGTCATCGGTGAGGATCGTATTGCCCTTCGCGTTGACGAGCGCTCCGTCCGAAATCACCATGCCCTCGCCGATGGCGTCGCCTTCGGCCTGCACGAACTCGACGACGGTGTCGTATTTGCCGGCGTCCTCGTAGGCCTTGGCCAGCGCGCCATCGCCCACGTAGAGGGTGGAGATGACGACGAGTGCGGTCATGGTGACGACCACGAGCGTGTCAATGAAGACGCCGATCATGGCGACGACGCCCTGCTCGTGCGGGTCGCGCACCTCGGCAAGTGCGTGGGCGTGCGGGGTGGAGC
>USOR01000250.1 GCA_900556425.1 uncultured Coriobacteriaceae bacterium | reverse complement strand
GATAGGTGCCCGCTCCCACCTCGGAATCATATGGCTGCAAGATGACACAGCCCTGGTCTGCCCAGTATTGCTGCAGGGTCAAAATGATGTCTTGAAAGGTCAGCATGCTCTCTATCCAATCGTGCGTACCATGCGATATGGTCTGCTTGCTTCTACAGTGTGCCAATGCGATCGAGGGGCCAGTACCTGAACACGGCACGTCCCGTGATGTCCTCCATGTTGATGGCGCCAAAGGCGCGGCTGTCCGCGGAGTTCGTGCGGTTGTCGCCCATAACCCAAACATAGCCCTCGGGCACCACATAGGGATACTGGATGCCTGAGTTCAAGTCGTTGCTCGGCTTGCCCTGCGTGTACGGCTCGTCGAGGCGAACGCCGTCCACATATACGGCACCATCGCGCAGGTCAACCGTCTGACCACCCGTGGCGATGACACGTTTGATGAGCACACGCTCCGGATCGGACGGATCCTCGAAGGTGATGATGTCGCCTTGGGCAGGCTCGCCGAAGGCGTAGCTCAGCTTCTCGGAAAAGACGCGGTCACCTATCTCAATGGTCTGCTCCATCGAGCCGGAGGGAATCTCGTAGGGCTGCATGACAAAACGCGTGAAGAGCGTAGCTAGGCCAACGGCGACTACGATGATGAGAAGTATCTCGATGACCAGGCGTAATGGCGAGTTCTTTTTCACGAATGCACCCCTTTCCTTCCCTCAAAAACAAACATGTAAGCGTATATGATAGCGCGACCAGACCGGTATCTCAGTCAGAATCGGAACGAATGGTATCTGCGTACGCTCGTTCCTCGTCCGTGAGCTTGGCGGCATCGAGCATGTCGGGGCGCAGTAGAGCCGTCCTCTCGATGGCCGCATGCCGACGCCATGCCGCAATCGCCCCGTGATTGCCCGAGAGCAGCACCTCGGGCACCTCCATATCCCGATAGACAGCGGGTCGCGTATATTGCGGAAACTCGAGAAGACTGTCGGCAAAGGACTCCTCGACGGCGCTATTCTCGTCTCCCAGCGCACCGGGAAGCAAACGGCACACCGCATCGGTAACGACCATGGCGGCAAGCTCGCCGCCCGTCAAAACGTAATCACCGAGACTGATGCAACGGTCTGCAAGCGTATAGGCGCGCTCGTCGATACCCTCGTAACGCCCGCATACCATGAGCAGGCGCTCGTAGCCCGCAAGCTCGGCGGCCATGTCCTGGTTGAAGGGGCAGCCCGTAGGCGTGAAAAAGATGACGTGAGGTTTGGGACCCGTCGAGCAGATGCTCTCGACGGCTTCGAAGATGGGCGGACAGCACATGAGCAGCCCGGCCCCTCCCCCGTAAATCTCATCGTCGGTCGTGCGGTGCCTGTCATGCGTCCAGTCGCGCAAATCGTAAGCATGGAAATCGAGTATGCCCTTTTTGCGAGCGCGACCGAGTATGGAACTCGACATGACTCCTTCGAACATCTCGGGAAAAACGGAGAGCGTCTCGACAATCATGATTCGATCAAACCGTCCATGACACGTGTGCGAATAGCCTCATTCGCAGCTTCGGGATACGAAACGATGACCTCGTCCACAACTGGGACGAGCACCTCCCCATACGGGCCGTCAATGACCCACACGTCATGAGCGGCCGTCTCGATGACCTCACGTATCTCGCCAAGCTCGCCATGACGCTCGTCAACGACCATGCGTCCGATCTCGAGCAGAGGATTATCGAGACCTTCGAGATCGCGCACGTCGGCCAGAAGGAAGCGCCCGGCGATCTGCTCGGCAACATCAATCGTGTCGATACCCTCGAAGCGTAACTGGTAGGTATTGCCCGCGCCTTCGCTCACCGATATGACATCAAGCTCGCGCGGGCCCTGTAACGTGGGCGGGACAACGTGGACGTGCAAGCCCTCATAGACGGAAAAGGGAAGGTTGCCGGCCGTTGTGGCCGTAACCTCCCCCTCAAGCCCGCGTGCCTTACCGACACGGGCAACAAGTTCGTATTCTGTACGAGACATACAGCTGCTACTCGGCGAGCTCGACCTCGACACGGAAACCGTCTTGCGAGGCAGCAGCGCGAGCAAGCGTGCGAATCGCCTTGATGATACGGCCCTGACGACCGATGATCTTGCCGATATCGCTCTCGTCAACCTCGATCTCGATGAACAGCTCACCGTTTTCCTGGTCAGTGCCGGTAACGGTCGCTGCCTCGGGATTCTCGACAATCTGCTCGACGAGCGTACGGACGAGCTGCGTGACGTCTTCGAACGACTCGACCATGGCCTACTCTTCTCCGGCCTCTTCGGACTCGCCCTCTTCGGCCTCAGCCTCAGCCTCGGCTGCTGCAGCGGCCTCCTCGGCTGCCTTGCGAGCTGCCTCTTCGGCGGCCTTCTTGGCGGCTTCCTCGGCGGCGATGCGATTGGCCTCGGTCTTGTTGGCAATGCGCTGAGCGAGCTTCTCGGGCAGCGGCTC
>USOR01000249.1 GCA_900556425.1 uncultured Coriobacteriaceae bacterium | reverse complement strand
TTCGATTGCGGGGTTCGTGTCGCTTCCGTTTCTAGGCCCGCTATTCGAAAAGGTAGATAGCAGAATAATCCTGTCGACCTCTGTCGTCCTGATTGTGCTTACCCTGGTTTTGCAGTCGATGATCACCGAAGTGTGGCAGTTTCTCGTTTGCGGGTGCATCGCCGGACTCGGTATGTCGTCGCTCATGTTCCTTGCGCCCTCTGTTCTCGTAAACCGATGGTTCGTCAAACGAAATGGCTTCTTCATCGGGCTCATCATGTCCTTCACTGGTATTGGCGGTGTCGTGTGGAATGCGGTTGGCGGCATTCTCATAGGAACCGTTGGCTACCAAGTCACATATCTTGTCTTTGCTGTCGTTGCACTTATCATGACCCTGCCGCTCACCCTCTTTGTGATACGGGATTGTCCATCTGATAAGGGGCTTGCGCCCTATGGGATATCAGATGTTCAGATTACGAAAGCACCGCCCGCCCAAGAGGGGGTTGCGGCGAAGGTGGCATACAAGATGCCTTCGTTCGTTTTTCTCCTGATCTACGCCTTCCTTATCAATTTGGGGATGTATACGTACTCGATGCTTCCCTCATATGTTGCGACGGTGCCCGAGGCTGCTGCGATGCCGATGCTCGGTGCGACGCTTGCATCATCGACGATGGCTGCTCAGACGATCGCTAAGCTCGTTTGGGGTGCAGTCGGGGAAAGAAAGCCAGTGTTCTTCATCGTGGCGGGCTGTATCATCGGGTTGATTGGCGTGCTCGTCATGTATGCGTTTGGCTCCGCTATCATCCTCTTGTTTGTTGGCGCGGTGATGTATGGCTTCTACTATGCTCTTACCAACGTTATGAATCCCATTGTGACACGTTCGTTTTTCGGGGATAGGGACTATGCCATAATCTATTCCAAGGTTACTACGTCTGCGACGCTTGGCATGGTGTCCGGAAGTCTCATCCTCGGAACGGCGATCAGCTTTGCTGGTGGCTTCGATGTGATGTTCGTGGGGACGGGGCTTTTCCTTGTCTTATCTGCAGTGATGATTCTATTTGCAGGAAGAAGCCGGCGACGCGAAGCGCGGGTGCACGAAGACGAGGCGCGTACCTCGTCTAATGTTCAGGGCGCTGGTATCTAAAGCTATCCATAGCTCATGGGGGAGGGGGCGACCGCACTGCAGTCGCCCCCTTTCGTGTGCCAGGAGAGCCAGACAGAAGTCACCGGGGCAAGACAGAAGTCGCCGGGGCGGTCCGACTGCTCCATTCAGCACTTCCATTGGTATATGTGCATATCGACATGGCTGTCGTCTTTGAGTTCAATGCCCTCTTCGGCCAGGAGCGCAGCTTGCTCGTTCCAGCCGGGCACGAGACGACCCGCGGCGTTTACGACGCGATGGCAGGGGTATTCGCCGTAGAATTGCGACTCCTTGAGCACCTTGCCTACGAGGCGCGCGTTTTTCGGGCGTCCGATAAGCCGTGCGATTTGCCCGTAAGTCGCGACGTGCCCTGCGGGAATTTCGGCAACGGTCTCGAGAATCTCATAGACAAGGTCATCGTCGAGCACATGGCCGTTACTTGAGCTTCGTGTCTCGCGAGAGAAGATCTCCTCGAAATCCAATTAGGCCCTCCTGCAAATAAATGGGATGCTGCCGGCGAACAGGCGCGCAATGACCGAAGCATCCAGATATTGCCGGCCATTTCTAGAAAGTATACGCAAAATTGCACGGCTCACTGTGAACGAAGTGTCGCCTGAATTACAATTACCGCATCTGTGTAATCTCAACCATGAAGGAGCTTGCATATGGCTGACGCTATTCCTGGCGAACTGACCATCGCCGAGGATGTCATCACCGACTTGGCCGGTTATGCCGCCCTCGAGAGTTATGGCATCGTGGGCATGGCCGCCCCGACGCTTTCCGATGGAATTGCCAAGCTGCTGCCCGCGAGTCGCCTGCGTCGCGGTATCAACGTCGAGAGGACCGATGATGCCATCGACATCGACCTGTACGTCATCATCGAGCACGGGACCAATCTCGCCGAGGTGAGTCGCATGCTCGCCGACAAGGTCAAGTTCACCCTCGAGGATGGCGCGAAATTGCCCGTTCGCGATGTGAACGTCCACGTGCAAGGCGTGAAGGTTCGCGATTAGCAGCTTGTAGGATTCGACACTCAACAGGGATATATCCATGAACATTGACGATATTCGCACATGCATCGCCACCGCCTCCGCAGAGTTGTCTGCGCGCAAGGAGGAGATCAATCGCCTCAACGTTTTTCCGGTGCCCGATGGCGACACGGGAACGAACATGTCGCTGACGATGGAGTCTGTGGCTCGCGAGGTCGCCGCCTTGCCGCTGAATGCCGATGGTGCTGCTCTGTGCAAGGCCGTAACGCACGGTTCGCTCATGGGCGCACGTGGCAACTCCGGCGTCATTACGAGCCAGATCTTGCGTGGCCTTTGCGAGGGGCTCGC
>USOR01000248.1 GCA_900556425.1 uncultured Coriobacteriaceae bacterium | reverse complement strand
GTCATTTGTCCCACTGGATTCCAGTGGGACAAATGACCTGTCCCCTTGTCCCACCCGATGCCCGCTCACGGTACGCGAGGGACGCACGTGGCTTGTTGAACGCGTGCTCGCCAAACCGCCCGCACGGGTGAGCATCCCCGACGGCGACGACGACATGGACGCGCGCAAACCCGTCGTGGAACTCCGCGACCTGTGGTTTCGTTACGAGCGACAGGCACCCGACGTACTGCGCGGCCTGGACCTGCGCGTGCCGCAAGCCACGCTCTTCGCGCTCGTGGGCGGCAACGGCAGCGGCAAGTCGACGCTGCTCAGGTGCCTTTGCGGCGTACAGCGTCCCTATCGCGGCAAGATGCGCGTGCTCGGCCGCAAGCGAGGGTCGGACAAAGGCACCGGGCGGCTCCGGGAGGGCGTCGCCATGCTGCCCCAGGACCCGGCCAACCTCTTCTCGAAGAACAGCGTGCACGAGGAGCTCGCCGAGATGCTCGCAGCTCAGGGGCTTGATGCGAGCGAAAACGCACGGCGCTGCGCGGCCATGGCGCACGATTGCGGCATCGAAAGGCTACTCGATGCACACCCCCGCGATCTGTCCGGCGGCGAGCAGCAACGCGTGGCACTCGCCAAGGTGCTCCTGACCGAGCCGCGTCTGCTCCTGCTCGACGAGCCGACCAAGGGCATCGACGCCTTCTTCAAGCACGAGCTCGCCCTACTCCTACATCGCCTGACCGAGCGCGACGTCTCCATCATCATGGTCTCGCACGACATCGAGTTCTGTGCGCGCTATGCGGACTTCGTCGGCTTGCTCTTCGACGGCAGCGTCGTGACCACGGCAACCCCGCGCCGTCTCTTCTCAGACAGCGGCTTTTACACGACGGCTGCCAATCGCATGAGCCGCAGCGTGTTTGCCGGTGCCATCACGGACGAGGACGTGATCGAGCTATGCCTGAGCTAAACGGGAAGCGAAATGGGCAAGCAGCTGCCCATCGGCGCATGGCCCTCGCATGGGCCCTGTCGCTTGCGTGCGCAGTCGCGGGCGTCGTCATCAGCGCGCTCGTAGGCGGCAAGGCGTACGTGGTCGCGAGCGTCATCGTGGTGCTTTGCACCATCGTCCCGATCTTCGAGGCGCGGCGCCCCCAGGCACGCGAGCTCGTCATGCTCGCGGTCATGTGCGCCCTGGCGGTGGCGGCACGCGCGGCCTTCATCTGGCTGCCGGGCTTCAAGCCGATGGCGGCCATCATCATGATCGCGGGCATCGCCTTCGGACCGTCATCGGGCTTTCTAGTCGGCTCGCTCGCGGCGCTCACGAGCAACTTCATCTTCGGTCAAGGCCCCTGGACGCCCTGGCAGATGCTCGCCTTCGGGCTCTGCGGCCTCGTCTTCGGAGCGCTCGCCCAACGCGGCCTGATACGCCGCGAGAAGCTGAGCGTGCGGGCCCGCGTGGGGATGGCCGCAAGCGGCGCCGTCTTCGTCGTGCTCGTCGCGGGGCCCATCCTCGACACGAGCTCGCTTTTCTTCATGCTCTCGCGCATCACACCCGAAGCCATCATCGCCGTCTATCTCGCCGGCTTCCCGATGAACTGCATGCAGGCGGCCGCGACATTCGTCACGCTGCTGCTCGCGGCAAACCCCCTGCTCGACAAGCTCACCCGCGTGCAACGCAAGTACGGTATGCTCGTGCGCTGAGCCTCATACTCGCCGTTCAGGTGCTCATACCTGGGTACTGAAATTGGAGAATCCCCGCTACAAAACGCGCAAAGTCGGTCGCGCCCATTTATAGGGCGAGTAAAATATTCACGTGGACAGATAAGTCTGCACATGCACATCGTGAGGGAATGGAGTCCATCATGGTTGAGTTTGAGAAAGATCCCGATATCAGCACGGAGGAAGGCTACGGAACCGAGGACATCGATGTCATCGACACCGAAGTCGAGCTCGAGGAAGATCCGGATATGAGAACGGAGGAAGGCTACGGCAACATAGATCCCAACCGGGATACGGGTATGCCAGCCTAGACGCTATAAGCCCGTCACAACGATACACATTCGAGGGGACGGCCCTCCCGCAGCGTGGGAGGGCCGTCCCTTTCTTGGATTGGGACAAATAAATAGCTTATTTGTCCTATTTTTTGTGGGCAGAAAGTCTAATTCGTGTTAGTATGCATAGACATTCAATCTAATTTGAATAACAATAGATTAGTCGAAGTATTTTTGGATTAGTTGTCTATTTTAGGAGCGACCGTGGCACGACCGCCGAAGAATGCAGAAGGACCGAGCGCAACCGAGCGCATGGAGCTCGCATTCTGGGATTGCATGAAGGAAATGCCCTTCAGCGAAATTACGGTACGTGACATCGTGAGCCGCGCCAAGGTCAATCGTAACTCCTACTACTACCACTACGACAGCATGTGGGATCTCGCCCAGGCGAGTGTCGAGCATGCGGATTTCGCAGCCGTGGCGCGCGTGCTCC
>USOR01000247.1 GCA_900556425.1 uncultured Coriobacteriaceae bacterium | reverse complement strand
TGGCCGCAGTTACGGCAGATCCATATGGCGTCGCCGTCGCGGCTGAAGACCAGGCCGTCCTCGATGTTCTCGATGAGCTTGCGATAGCGCTCCTCGTGCGTCTTCTCGATGGCACCGACCATCTCGAAACGCAGGGCGATCTCCTCGAAGCCCTCCTCGCGAGCGGTCTTAGCGAAGCCAGCGTACATGTCGGTCCACTCGTAGTTCTCGCCTGCGGCGGCATCTTCGAGATTGGCAAGCGTCTCGGGCATCTCGCCACCATGGAGATACTTGAACCAAATCTTGGCATGCTCCTTCTCGTTGTGCGAGGTCTCGAGGAACAGGGCCGCGATCTGCTCGTAGCCGTCCTTCTTCGCCTGGCTGGCGTAGTACTCGTACTTGGTGTGAGCCTGGGACTCACCCGCAAAAGCAGTCTGCAGGTTGATTTCAGTCTGGCTGCCCTTCAAATCCATGGTAATCCTCTTTCCTTTTGGATTGGCCGTGCAATGTGCTGCTAAGTATACGCATTTCCCGTCTGAAAGGTGGAGTGATTGTTTTATTTCTTACGGAATACCATATTCTGTTCAAACAGGACATGGCCGATACCATGCACCTCTAACCCAGCGTGATGAAGTCGTAGGGCGTGGTCTGGTAGACGTAATAGTTGAGCCAATTGCTGTAGAGCAGATTGGCGTGCGCGCGCCAGCGCTTGATGGGCAACTTGGTCACATCATCGTGCGGATAATAGTGCGCAGGCAGGGCCGGATTCTTGCCGGCGTCAAGATCACGTCGGTATTCCTCCCCCAGCGTGCGACCATCGTATTCGGGATGTCCCATGATGAAGACCTGCGCGCCGTTGTCGGTCATGAGCGCATAGGGGCCAACCTCGCGCGAAGTCGCGATGACGCGCAACTCGGGCACTGCCTCGATGTCCTCGAGACGGTTTTCGGTATTGCGGGAATGCGGCGCCCAGAACGTGTCGTCAGCGCCACGCAGGAGCATCGATGACTTGCGATCGACCGCATGCTCGAAGACGCCATGTACGCGCTGGTCGAGCTGGTACTTGGGAATGCCATAATGGTAGTAGAGCGCAGCTTGCGCACCCCAGCAGATGTGGAACGTGCTCGTGACATGTTCCTTGCTCCATTCCATAATCTCGCAAAGCTCATCCCAGTAGTCGACATCCTCGAAATCGAGGTCCTCGACGGGGGCACCCGTGATTATCATGCCATCGAACTTGCGCTCGCGTATCTCGTCGAAGGTCTTGTAGAAAGCGAGCATGTGATCTGGTGACGTGTTGGCTGCCGCATGGCTCCTCGTATGCATGAGCTCGAGCTCCACTTGCAAAGGCGAGTTGGAAAGCACGCGTGCAATCTGCGTCTCGGTCTTTACTTTATCGGGCATGAGGTTGAGCAAGAGGACATGGAGCGAACGTATGTCCTGCGTCATGGCACGTGTCTCGGTCATGACGAAGATGTTCTCGCCTTCCAAAACCTCGGTTGCGGGAAGGGCGTTGGGAATCTTGATAGGCATGAGATTCTTCTTCAGGTGTTATTGAATGAGAGGGGCACGTTCCTTGGAGACCTCATCGCCAATCTCCTTGCCGAGTTCCTCGGCGGTCTTCTTCGCCTTGCGCGAAAGCTTGCGCGGAACGACGACCGTCACGTGCACGAGCAGGTCACCGCGCTTGTTGTTGCGACGGAACATCGGGAGGCCATAGCCCTTGATACGCAGGGTCTGCCCTGGCTGGCAGCCCTCCGGAATGTGCACGGGGACTTCCTCGTCTTCGAGAATGCCGCAGACGGTGATATCTGCGCCGACCATGGCCTGGACGACGGTGATGTTTGCACGCGTGTGGAGATTGTCGCCATCGCGCTCGAAGTATTCGTGCGGATCAATGCGAACCGTTGCGATCAGATCGCCAGCCGGTGCACCCTGCATACCAGCCTCACCGCGATCCTGGACGCGAATCTGCTGGCCATCGTGTATACCGAGGGGAATTTCGATCGTGAGGTGTTCGCGGTCGGGAACACGTCCCTGGCCCTGGCATTCGGGGCAGGGCTTGTCGATGGTACGACCCGTGCCACCGCAATCCGGACAGGTGACAGCCGTCTGCATATCGCCGAGGAAGGTATGCTGCACGCTCACGACATGGCCTGAGCCGTGACAGGTCGGGCACTCGACCTCATGGCCATCCTCGGCGGCTCCGCTGCCACCGCATTCCTCGCACGTCGCGAGACGGTCATAGACGATGTCCTTCTTGGCACCGCGAGCGACTTCCTCAAGAGTAAGGCGCAGGCCAATGCCCATGTCGCGGCCATCGCGCCTGATCTGCTGGGCGCCACGTCCGCCCATGCCGCCGAAGAAGGAGCTGAAGATATCGCCCATGCCGCCGAATATGTCGCTCATGTCGACGGCCTGATAGCCACCGAAGCCTTGTGCCGCCTCGGGTGTGCCGTAGCGATCGTAAAGCGACTTCTTCTTGGGGTCTGAGAGAACG
>USOR01000246.1 GCA_900556425.1 uncultured Coriobacteriaceae bacterium | reverse complement strand
CCCCTCCCGGGGGGTCGCACCCGGACAGCAGGTAAAAGCTACTCGTCCCTCAACCAGGACATGCGGATAATCGTCTGGTCGCGGTCGGGGCCGACCGAGATGATAGAGGCTTTCACGCCGCTGAG
Organism: uncultured Coriobacteriaceae bacterium; assembly: GCA_900556425.1. Taxonomy (GTDB): domain Bacteria; phylum Actinomycetota; class Coriobacteriia; order Coriobacteriales; family QAMH01; genus QAMH01. Next base: position 2,354 of record USOR01000246.1, on the reverse strand, counting down.
ACGTTCGATCTCGGAAACATAGTCTTTTGCTTCCTGCGGCAGATCGTCGAAACTTTTCGCGGAGGTAATGTCCTTGCCTTTCCAGCCAGGCATGGTCTTGTAGATCGGCTTGGCGTGGAACAGCACGCTCTGCTGCATGGGGAAGTAGTCGTAGCGTTTCCCTTCGCACTCGTAGGCGATGCAGATTTTCAGCTCATCGAAAGCGGAAAGCACATCGAGTTTGGTGAGCGCGATATCGGTCAGGCCGTTGACTTCCGCCGCATAGCGGGCGATAACAGCGTCGAACCAGCCGCAGCGACGCTTGCGACCCGTGGTAACGCCGAACTCATGACCTTCAGAGCACAGCAAATCGCCGTCGATGGCATCCTGGCCTTCGCCGCCGTTTTCGGGATACAGAAGCTCGGTGGGGAAGGGGCCGGCCGACGCGGGTGACGTACGCCTTCTGGATACCAAGCACGCGATCGATGGCCGTAGGGCCGACGCCCGAACCCGTTGCAGCGCCTCCAGCACAGCAGGAAGAGCTGGTAACGAACGGATACGTGCCGTGGTCTATGTCGAGCAAGGTTCCTTGCGCGCCTTCGAACAGAATCTGCTTTCCTTCGCGCAACGCGTCGTTGAGCAGCTGGGCGGTTTCCGCCATATGAGGACGAATGACCTCGGCGTACGGCAGGTACGCTTCGCAGATTTCCTCAACCGTGAAGGTGCGCTTGCCGTACACTTTTTCGAGAATGGCGTTCTTGGTTTCCAGAGCCGCTTCGACCTTCATGCGGAAAACATGCTCGTCAAGAAGGTCCTGGATGCGGATGCCGCTGCGAGCCGCCTTGTCTTGATAGCAAGGACCGATGCCGCGGTTCGTTGTGCCGATTTCGTTTTTTCCGAGACGGAACTCCGAGGCTTTGTCCAGCTCGATGTGATAAGGCATGATGACATGGGCGTCGCAAGAGATTTTCAAGCGATCGCAGGAAAGGCCCTCGCCTTCGAGCATCTTCATCTCTTCGACCAAGACCTGAGGGTTCACCACGACGCCGTTGCCGATGACCGGGATGGCGTCTTCATACATGATGCCCGAAGGAATCAGATGCAGGGCAAGCTTCTTCTCTCCGTGGATGACCGTATGGCCGGCATTATTGCCGCCCTGATAGCGAACCACGTAGTCGAAATCTCGGGCAATAAGATCGGTAACCTTGCCCTTGCCCTCGTCGCCCCATTGGGCGCCGACCAACACCACGTTCGGCATGTTCGTCCTTTCGCTTGACGATATCGTGTTAGACAACCTTGTAATTATAGCGCGACCATTGTATGACCGTCGGCATATTGCCGAACGGCCTCAACAATCTCCTTATGGCAGGTAAAAAGAATGACCTGGCGTTTTTCAGCAAGTTCGCTCAACGCCCGAACGGCCCCTTTGCGGCGTTCGTCGTCGAAGTTAACGAGTATATCATCTGCAAGCACAGGCACGGCGTTCCCGACACCTTCTACGCACTCCAGCAGCGCAATACGCAGGGCGAGATAGAGCTGCTGGCATGTGCCCGTAGAAAGGAAACGAGGCTCTCTTTCGCCCCGGGACACATCCACAGCCACGATGCGCCCGTCGCCAGGCCCGAGAGGATCAGAAACAGCCAGCTTTTACGGCTGATCCCGGTAATGCCGCCCTGTGTGTTAGTGAGAAACACCATGCCCCACGACATGACAAGGACTACCACTGTGCGGATGGCCGTTGCCAGATTGGAGGCAACCCCCTCGATGCCGATTTTAGCCAGTATGGATGTGAGCGCCGCAAAGACAGCGCTCAGCAGTGCAAAGACGAACCACATGAGAAGCCCTCCGCAAAATCCGAATCGTTTTGTGCGGCAGTTATGCCTTTTTGCTGTAATCCCGCGCGCCGTAGATGGCGGTGCCCACACGGACAATGGTGGCACCCTCGGCAATGGCGGCGGCGTAATCGTGGCTCATCCCCATCGAGAGGATGTCCATCTGTGCGCGGTCATAGTGCTGCGCATCGGTCTTGGCCAGCAGCTCGCGCATCCGTGCAAAAAAGCGGCGGGTCTCGTTGTCATCGGCATCTGCAGGCGGGATCGCCATCAGCCCGCGCAGCCGCAGATTCTGTTTAGCGGCAGCGGCCTCCAGCAGGGGGAACAGGCTGTCGGCGTCCACGCCGCTCTTGCTCGTTTCCTCACCGATGTTGATCTCCACAAGGATGTCCTGCACCAGCCCCAGACGGGCGGCAGCGGTGTCGATCTTGTCCAGCAGCCGCGTGCTGTCCACGCTTTGGATCAGGGCGGCGCGGCCCACGACCTTGTTGACCTTGTTGGTCTGCAGATGGCCGATAAAATGCCCCGGCTTGCCGTTGTACG
>USOR01000245.1 GCA_900556425.1 uncultured Coriobacteriaceae bacterium | reverse complement strand
CGTGGGAGGACCCGTCATGCGGCGTCCTGCCGCCAGACGACGTGTGGACATGGCTTCTCATGGCCCGTGACGCCATGGTGATGGACGCGCGCGAGTCCGTCGAGCAGATCATGGCCACGCGAAATGGCCAGACGGTCGCGCTACCCTACTACCGCACGCAGCACGATCTTGATGCCGTGCAGCTGGCCCAAGGAATAGACGAGCCGGTTGGCTATCACAACGCCAGGACGCGCATGGTCGCGCAGATGCTCTCCGAGCGCGAGGTGCCGTACGAGTTCGTATACCCAGAACACTAGGCACCAGGTTGCACATCTCCCGCACGAAACCCGCACGAATGCACGAACCGAATGCAATCTAGCGAACTTGAGCGAATTCGAGTGAATCTAAAAGCGCAGGTCAGATAGATTGCTGTCCATTGTCGCAGGCTGGCTTGTTTCCAGAGCAAGGACTTTTAATCCCAAGGTCTAGGGTTCGAACCCCTAACGGTCCACCATCAAAGCGCAGGTCATCCGATATGCTGAAATCGATGTTTATCTCCACATCGCTATAATTCCCGCACGAAACCCGCACGGAATCATCTCCACTGTCGGTAACCTTCCGCTTTTTCTTCTTCTTTTTGCCACCGAACGCGGCATCCACGAGCTCTCTTTTCATGCTTTCGGTAGTATGCGTGTAGATCATCGTCGGTATGACGCTCGACTTCCAGCCTCCCAAATCCATGATCGCCCTCTGCCCGGCCCCGTGTTCGACGAGCCTCGTGGCATAGGCGTGGCGCATGTCATGGAGGCGGCATTCGAGGCCGAGGCGCTTTCTGTTGCGGTCCCACCACTGCGTTATCGAATCGGGGCGGATTCCGCCGCAGATTCGGGTATCGCGGTCTTTCGGCATATGACGCTTCAGCTTCTTCAGGACGAATGCCGGTATAGGCACTATCTTGGGCTCCTCGTTCTTCGTCGTCGTGTCGGTAGCGTCATCCTCGACGCTTCCCCACACGTAGAGCAATCCGCGCCTTATGTCGTTCCAATGGACGTAGGCGGCTTCGGAACGCCTTATTCCGCAGGCGCAACAGAGCGCCACGGCGCGCTGCACGGAATCGGAGTAGTCGAGCTTCTTCTTGAGGAGGCGATCAACGTCCTTCTCCGTCGGCACGATGACCTTCCTCGGGGTGGCTTTCGGCAACTTTACGCCGCGCGTGGGACATGACGCGCATATGCCGTCATCGTCCATCGCGTCATGGAACAGCGCCGATAGCACACGATTGAGGTTCGCGCAGCTGGACGCGCTCCACGGTCTGCCGGATAGCGTCTCGCCGTCAAGGCATCGTGCGTACATCGACTCGACCATCTCGCGCGTGACCTCGCCCACGTTGCACGTGAGGTGCATCTTGGCGGTCTTCAGCTTGGATTCGTAACCGACGAGCGTGCGCCTGGCATACGCGTTCGATTCGCGCAGCCTGTCCATCCAGGCGTCCGCGTAGTCGGGAAACGGCATATCGCCGGTGATTGCGTCGCTCGTTCCGGCGAGCTCTGCGACGAACTCGCTCTTGGCCTTGACTGCGTTGCTGTACGTACCGTGGAACGGGCGCGTCCTCGTCGCCTTGTCGCCGTTGCCGAGCCTGACCCTTACGGACAGCTCCCACTTGCGGCACCTGCTTTTGGGCTTCGACTTGTCGCGTTGCACGACCGAGCCGCTTCCGAGCACCTCCATGGTGTAGAATCCTCCTGACGGGAAACGCCTCGACGAGAGCGCACCTATCCGCGTGCACGGTACCGAGCGTTTCCTTGTCGTCCATGAGCCTCGCGCTAGGGTGGCCGCCCGATGATGCGCGGGGCTCTGCTTTTTATTATTTCCTAATACGGCAAGTTTCCCGACACAGCCGCCGCGAAGCGGAGCAATGGCGGCATGAGCGATGGATACTGGCTTGCAACGTCCATGCATTCGACCAATACTTTGCGGAACTCGTCATATGACATGGACTGTTCGATTTCGGCAAACTTACCACATATGCTTTCCCTGCGATTTTCACCAACGCACTTTTCGATGCTCTTGATTAGATCGTCTCGAGTGGTGTTGAAATCTTTGTTGCTCATTACATTCTCCTATCAGACGTGCTTTCACGCATCTTCTCCGATGTCCTATATTGTTCGGCATCAGGAAAATCAACGAATTCGACAGTCTTGTCATAATTCTTGAGTACGGCTTCCTTTATCTCGTCAAGCGAGCACCTGAAGAACTCGCGGCGCTGATTTACGAGGTTGAGCTTCCTGTCGGCAAACTCGTGATGCAACGCCGTTTCGAGTGATGGTGCATCATCCGAGAAGATAAGCGCATGGACATCGAATCCGAATGGCACCGAGGCATCGCCAAGTTCGCGTATCCTGTCCATCGGTTCAAGTCTGCGTGTCATGCCGATCTTGTATACACCATCGCCGAATGAGCCGACATTGGAGATGATGTAGACGTATCCAGCCCTGATGTTCGCCTCTCGGTAATCG
>USOR01000244.1 GCA_900556425.1 uncultured Coriobacteriaceae bacterium | reverse complement strand
GCTGCTCTGGCCGCTAGCCTGGTCGGGGTTCCGGCGGCCGCGTTTGCCGCCCCGGGTGCGAACTCCACGGGTACCATCGCGCAATCCGTTGCCGAGTCCAATGCATCGGATCCCTTCGTCTGGACGACCTTGGCCTCTGCCGATAGCCTGCGGGCGACGGCGGACCTGCCGGCGAAGTTTGACTTGCGCGATGAGGGAGCGGTTTCTCCCGTCAAGCTCCAGAATCCCTGGAGCGCGTGCTGGGCGTTTGCCGTAGCCGCGGCATCCGAGACGAGCATCCTCTCCGAGGCCAAGGACGAGGGCATCGACATCATCACGCCGGACCTCTCTGAGCGCCACCTCACCTGGTTCACCTATCAGCCACTGCCCGAGGACGATGACTCGAACCAGGGCGGCGAGGGCATGATAAGCACCAGGGAGGGCGTGAACGCTCCCTTCGCATCGGGCGGCATGATGATTTACGGCACCTCCCTGTTCTCCTCCGGCATTGGTCCCGTTCCCGAAGAGGATGTGCCCTACCGGGGCAAGGAGGGCAAGGTAGATCCCGATGCCGATGGCATCTATTACAGTGCCGATGACGACTGGTCGGTGGACGAGAGCAAGCGCTTCTACCAGGGCGTCGAGCTGCAGGAGTCTACCCAGCTCCCCTCCCCGGGTGATTGCTACGAGTCGGACGGCACCTTTATCAAGGGCGGCCAGGAGGTCCTGGCCGCGGCAAACACCGCGATCAAGGAGCAGTTGCAAGCCGGCCGTGGCGTTGCCATCGCCTTCATGGCCGATCAGTCCCGCCCTGACCAGATCACCAGCACGGGGTACATGAACCCGCAGACCTGGGCGCACTACACCTACGACAAGGTTCCCATCACCCATGCTGTGACCATCGTGGGCTGGGACGATAGCTACTCGAAGGAGAACTTCGGCAACCCCGATCCCGCGACGGGCGAGGTCGATCCCAGCCACCAGCCTCCAGGGGACGGTGCCTGGATCGTCAAGAACAGCTGGGGCTCCAAGGACGGCGGGTTCCCCAATGAGATCCCCGGTGGCTGGGGAATAGACGGAAGCGGTTACTTCTATCTCTCGTATTACGACAAGACCATCTCCAAGCCCGAGACGTTTGACTTTGACGTAGAGTCCATGGTCGACGAGCGCGAGTTCTATTCGATCTACCAGTACGACTACATGCCGTCACAGAGCACGGCGGCACAGTCCGATACGCGCCAGATACAAGAGGCAAACGTCTTTGCCTCTGCTGGTGGCCAGACGGTGCGCAAGCTGACCTGCGAGACGACGCGTCCGAACACCGAGGCAACCTTCGAGGTCTACCATCTCGACAAGGACGCGACGACCCCGGTTCAGGGCGAGAAGCTCGCGACCGTCAAGGCAACGTACGATTTTGGCGGATTCCACACCATCGACTTGGGCGATCAGGCCTTCTCCCTGCCCGAAGGCGAACTCTTCTCCGTGGTGCTGACCCAGAAGTGCCTGGATAATGGTCATTACTACGTGAGCTTCGACACCGGGTTTGACAAGAAGACGTGGGAGAAACTCTACGACCAGAACTACGAGAAGCATCACGACACCATCTTTGCCAACGTGGTCGAAACCCTGAGCAACGCGCTCTGGGAACGCGAGTATGAGGATGCGTTGAAGGATGGCAAGAGCGACGAGGAGGCAAAGGCCGCGGCAACCGCCTATGTCGAGGATCCCGCCAAGGTGGAGGAGATAAAACAGCTCGCAGAAGAGCAAACCGTGGAGCAGGTCAAGAACATGTCGCCTGCCTTCTACTCGAAGAGCGTGGTAAACGAGGGCGAGAGCTTCCTTTTTGCCGCTCCTGACGAAGACCCCGGCGCCGACCTTGCGTGGAGGGACTTCTCTAAGGACGCACGGGACATCGATGCGCTTGCCGGCACCCAGATAGACAACTTCCCCATCAAGGCCTATGCCTACGAGGATCCCGCGGCCGACGAGGACCTCAAGAAGCTCGAGAACAACGCCAAGTGGGCCAAGGACCTGATGGACAGCGCCGTTGCCAGCAAGGACGGCTCCGACGTGCATCCGTCCAAGTACTGGGTACCGACCGATGTCTTCACCGAGCTGGAGACGAGGGTGAAGCAGGCCGAGGACCTGATCGCTTCCGACAAGCCCACGCAGCTCAACATCGACAAGGCGCTCTTCAACCTCGAGAAGGCGATGACGGACTTCAGGAACGCTCGCAAGGCCGGTACCGAGGGCACCTACGATCCCGAGCAGACGGCCATGTATCGCCTGTACAATCCGAATTCCGGCGAGCATTTCTACACGGCGAGCACGGCCGAGCGTGATGCGACCGTCGCGGCCGGTTGGAATGACGAGGGCATTGGCTGGATCGCGCCAGACGAGTCAACGACGCCCGTGTATCGTCTGTATTCTGGCACCGATCACCACTACACGACCTCGACCGTCGAGCGCGACTACCTGGTTTCGGTGGGTTGGGATGACGAGGGCGTCGGCTGGTATTC
>USOR01000243.1 GCA_900556425.1 uncultured Coriobacteriaceae bacterium | reverse complement strand
GGTGTGGCCCGTGCAATATGCTCGCACCTGTCATCGAGGAGGTCGCCGACGAGATGCAGGGCAAGGCGCATGTCTTCAAGGTCGACATCGACGAGAGCCGCGATATCGCCGAGCGCTATCACATCAGCTCCGTACCGACCCTGATGCTCTTCAAGAACGGTGAGCCCGTCAAGAAGAACGTGGGCGCAATGCCCAAGTACGGTGTCCTCGCCATGTTCGACTAGGCCACGCGCCAGGCAAACGAGAGGTCACGATATGGCAGCCGATACGTCGACAACGTATGATGCCCTGATCATCGGGGCGGGTCCGGCGGGTTTGACCGCCGCAATGTACTGTGCACGTGCGGGTCTTACGTGTGCGGTTATCGAGCGACTCGCCCCCGGTGGCCAGATGGCGCTTACCGAGCATCTGGAGAACTATCCCGGCTTCAACCAGTCGACGAGTGGCTATGAGCTCTCGGAGATCATGACCAAGCAGGCGATGAGCTTCGGCGCGCAGATTATCTACGATGCCGTGCTCTCCGTTGACTTCGATGCCTGCCCCAAGAAGCTTCATATGGCATCTGGCGATGACTTGACGGCGAAGACGGTCATCATCGCCACCGGCGTCAGGCCTGCCCTGCTTAGCATTCCGGGCGAGGAAGAGTTCAAGGGCTCGGGTGTCTCGTATTGCGCTACCTGCGATGGCAACTTTTTCAAGGGCAAGGACGTTTGCGTCGTCGGCGGCGGCAATACGGCCGTCGCGGATGCAATCTACCTCTCGCGCATCTGCAATAAGGTGACGGTCATCGTGCGCCGTGACGTGTTGCGCGCCACGGCCATCTACAACGTCAAGCTCAAGGAGCTCGACAACGTCGAGATTATCTGGAACACGACCGTTGAGGAAATCGTTGGCGAAGACTTCGCGGTTACGGGACTCAAGCTCAAGAACGTGATCACGGGCGAGGAGTCGGACATCGCGTGTTCGGCGCTCTTCGTCGCCATCGGCACCGTTCCCAACGTCGAGTTCCTGAACAATGCCGTCGAGCTTGACCGCACCGGCCACGTTGTCACCAACTCGGTGGGGGAGACGAGCGTGCCGGGCGTCTACGCGGCGGGCGACATACGCTCCAAGGAGCTTTACCAGATCACGACGGCAGTCGCCGATGGCGCCAATGCCGCCGAGGACGTCGCCCAGTACCTCATCCAGCACGAATGAGGGATCGATGCGTTCGCGAACCAGACAATACTGCCCCGGCAACTTTTGTCCGCTCGAAATGACAAAATGAGACAGTTGCTCTGAGCAACTGTCTCATCAAAATCGTTAAAACAATCGAAACAAAACGCCCTTATCGTGAATTTCGTTCACGTACGATACACTACTGCCCACTACCGATGACGCCCAAGGGAGAAGCTCATGGCGGAAGATATCAGCAAGATCTACGGAAGCATGGTGTTCAACGACAAGGTCATGCACGACCGCTTGCCCAAGCCGGTGTACAAGAGCCTGCACGAGACCATTCAGAACGGAACGGCGCTCGATGAAGATTCCGCCAATGCCGTGGCGCACGCCATGAAGGAATGGGCCATCGAAAACGGCTGCACGCACTACACGCACTGGTTCCAGCCGCTCTCCGGCATCACCTCGGAGAAGCACGACGCTTTCATCGACCCGCTTGGTGACGGTGCGGCCATCACGTCGTTCTCCGGTAAGGAGCTCATCCAGGGCGAGCCGGACGCGTCATCGTTCCCGAGTGGCGGCCTGCGTGGCACCGCCGAGGCACGTGGCTATACTGCCTGGGATCCGACGAGCTTCGCGTTCATCAAGGACGAGGTGCTGTGCATCCCCACGGCGTTCATCTCCTACACGGGTGAGTCCCTCGACAAGAAGACCCCGCTTCTGCGCAGCATGAAGGCGATTTCCGACCAGGCCAAGCGCGTGCTTGCCTGCTTCGGCATCGATGATGTCCCGCAGGTCGTCACCACCGTCGGCGCCGAGCAGGAATACTTCCTCATCAAGGAGGACGATTACCGTCGTCGTCCCGACCTCATCATGTGCGGCAGGACGCTCTTCGGTGCCCACCCCATGAAGGGGCAGGAGCTCGAGGAGCACTACTTTGGCGCTATCCGTGAGGTCGTGAGTGACTTCATGAAGGAGGTCGATGACACGCTGTGGCGCATGGGCGTGGATGCGAAGACCAAGCACAACGAGGTGGCCCCGGCCCAGCACGAGCTGGCGCCCATCTTCGCCGAGACGAACCGCGCGGTGGACGAGAACCTGCTCACCATGGAGAAGATGAAGCTGCTGGCCAGCCACTACGGCCTGGTGTGCCTGCAGCACGAGAAGCCCTTCGAGTCCATCAACGGGTCGGGCAAGCACAACAATTGGTCCATCTCCGCCGGTGGCCGCAACCTGCTCGATCCGGGCGAGAACCCCATGGAGAACCTGCGCTTCCTCGTATTCCTCACCGGCGTTATTGAGGCGGTCGACGAGTATCAGGAGCTTCTGCGCATGTCGGCG
>USOR01000242.1 GCA_900556425.1 uncultured Coriobacteriaceae bacterium | reverse complement strand
CAGCCCGTCGAGCTCAACGTTCAAGCTCGAAGAGAATACGCTGTGCACCGTTCCCGTCGCGTGCTGCGACAGGTGACCCAATGCGTAGTCGCTCACAGAGGTGATGCCCATGGCAACCTCGCCCTCTTACTCGATGCCGAGCTTGGCGCAGGAGTCCTCGATCCACTCGAGGTCGACGTTGCGCTTGCCCCGCGTGACCTGCAGCGCGGCATTGGCCACCGCAAAGTCGAAGGGGCCGACGTGCTCGCGCCGCGGCGTTATCCTGAAGTGCTCGCCGTAGCGGCTGTTCTCGATGAAGGTCGCCATGTTACCGCTGATGGCAACGGGACGGTCCTTGATGAAGCGCACCTCGCTATCGAGGTCGAAGTAGCGCTTGTTCTCGGGCATGGTGCCCAGGTAGGTCGCCGCCTGCTGGTAGTCCTCCTCGCGATCCTCGAACTTATCGCACTTGATGGCGCGCATGGTGCGCGACGCGAAGCCGATGCTGCCGAGCTTGGTCGCGATCTGGAAGTCCCCGACTTCGAGCGGCTCGTGGGCGACGTCATAGCAGACCTGCGTGCCGCACCGCACCAGCATGCGGCGGAAGTCCTCGACGTACATGGCTCCGGACAGGCACTCGCCGCGCAGGATGGGATCGTCGTAGAAGCCCTCCGGCACGCGGCGGTTGGAGAATATGTCCGAGAAGTACAGCTCTCCCCCGGGCTTGAGCACGCGGAATATCTCCTCGAAGAGCTCCTGCTTGAAGGGCGAGAGGTTGATCACGCAGTTGGAGATGACGACATCGACGCTTTCGCTGGGAATCGCGGACATGTCCTCGATGTAGCTTTCGATGAACTCGACGTTGCTTTTGGGCAGGCCGAGGCGCTCGATCTGCGCGGCCTCGTGACTGCGCGCGAACTCGAGCTGGCTCGGCGTCATGTCGACGCCGATGACGTGGCCTTCCGGCCCCACGAGCTTGGCGGCGATGAAGACATCGCGGCCCGTGCCGCAGCCCAGGTCGAGCACCGTGGCGCCTTCGAGCGCCGGTGGCAGGGGGCTTCCGCAGCCGTAGAAGTGCTCGATGATCTCTGGGTCGAGCTCCGGGAAGATGTCAAGCACGTATTTGGGAGGAGCGGTCGTTGCGCACGTGCATGCGGTGGTGCGCAGGTCATCGCTATCCGTAAGCGTCTCGCCGTAGTACTCGCGCACCATGGCGCGGATGTCGACCTCTGCCATGCCTATCTTCCCTCGTCGCCCATGTTGAAGCACTCGGTGAAGAACACCTGCGCATCCAGGTTGTACTTGTCGCAGACGAAGTCCACGGCATCATCGACGATGCGCGCAAAGGGACGCGATTCGCACACCGCACGGGCATTGATGATCATCGACATCTTCTTGTGCTTGCGCAGGAACGACTGCGTGTGCTCGATGTCGTAGTCGATGCCCAGAAGCGAGCACTTGTTGAAGTCACCGGCACCGGCCGTCGCGAAGGTCTTGAGGTGCGGGACGTTGCGCTTCTTCTCGATGAGCCCCATGCGGATCTCCTCGATGAGGTCGTCGATGACGGCGTTGCAGTCGATCTTCTCGTCGTCGAGCTGCTTGAAGAAAAGGCGGCGGTTATACCACGTAAGGGTCTTTTCGGCTTCCTGGAACTTCTCGTTATCACGTACCGAGAAGTTCTTGAGAAGGCTCTCATGGGTTTCCAGATATTCGGCAAGCTCGGGGATGCCATCGCCGCGCAAAGCCGAGATGGTCATGACCGGGATATCCGGGCACGCCTCGCGCAGGAAGGCAACGTCACGCTCGACCTCCTCGAGCGTCATGACGTCGATCTTGTTGAGGACGATGAGGTCGGCCTCCTCGAGCTGGAGCTGCATGAGGTACTTGATTTCCTCGGGCAGGTTGATGTCGTCGCCGTCAGGCAGCAGCAGCTTGATACGCTCGGGATCGACGAGCACCGTGAACGGCGAGAGCGTGATCCAATCCGCGCAATCGTCCACGAGACGATGGTAGACATGGTCGAGCGCTCCGACCCCCAGCCCGGGGATGTCGCTCATGACGAAGATGGCGCCATCGCGGTCGCGCAGGCGGCGAATCTTGTCGATGGTGTTGTCCATCTGGTAGCAGATGCACCCGCTCGCGATTTCCTCGACCGTGCATCCGCTCGTTTGCGTGAGGTTGGTGTCGACGAGGTTCGCGCCCAGGTCGTTGGCGATGATGCCGACCTTGCCATAGGTCTTGTTCATGTGCTCGCCCAGGGCGATCATCGTCGTGGTCTTGCCCGCGCCCAGAAACCCGCTCATGACCATGAAGCGAATCTTGCGATCAGACCCCCCGCTTTGGCCCTCGCTCGGTGCGGCCTTGGTCGTCGCCGTGTCCTCGTGCATGGCGGCAGCACCACCATAGGTATTGAAGGTATCGTACGGCATATGCGTGCCCTCCCGTGACTAACAGCAACTGGCGTTAATCGGCTGGTCATCCTCATCGTAGACGCCCTCGTAATCGGGTGCGGTCTTGATGAT
>USOR01000241.1 GCA_900556425.1 uncultured Coriobacteriaceae bacterium | reverse complement strand
GTCTGGAAGTCGAGGGTCGAGGGTCGATAATCGAGGGTCTGTCCCCATCTTCCCACCTGCGGCAAAAGAAAACGCCGAGGAAACACTCCCTCGGCGTCAAGCCGGATTAAATATCGCAGTTGAGCTACGCCTGCGGTTGCTCCTGAATCGTCACCTTTGCGTGATCGGCAACCCATTTGTTCGCCTTGAGGCGCTCAGCGGACTCGCGCAAGACGAAGTTCTTCCCCTCGTTTTCTATCTGCTGACGAACCTGCTTGGGATTGGCGTTGGGCGCCATCATGTAGCACGCCTCGTCGATATCATCCTCGGACAATCCAAGGTTCTCATGGCGGAAGACCGCATCGAGCGCGTATCCCTGAACGACCATCTCGCGCGTCTGTAGCATGAGCATCATGTTTATCTGCTGTTCACCGCCGTTTTGGCTCACGTAATCCTCCCAGGACATGCCCTGCTGCTGTAAGCCAATGCGGATGTTCCTCATGAGGTTGTCACGTGCGTTCTCGTATACCTCGTCGGCAATCTTGCCTTCGAAACGCTCGCCCAGCACGCTGGCGGCCACCTGGCGTTTATACGCTTCGTACTGCTCGCGATCACGGCGCTCGATGTTACCGCGAATCTCGGTGCGCAAATCATCGAGGCTCTTGTACATGGGAAGATTGGTGGCAAGCCACTCGTCGTCAACGGTGGGAACGACAGGCTTCTGAATCTCCTTGAGCGTGACTTCGCAATCAAACTTTTGCGTGAACTCGTTGTAATTCTCGTCAACGCTCGGACCCTCAAAGACGAACTTGCGCGTCTCGCCCGGCTCCATGCCGAAGATGTGCGCGTCGAAATCGGCAGGCATGTAGCCTTCGCCCGCAACGTACGTGCGCCCATCGGTGGTAAGACCGGTGAGCTCCTTGCCGTCTTCGTAGCACTTTATCGCCACGAGGCATGCGTCGCCTTTCTCAAGCGGCTTGGGGTCCGCAGTGGTGTACGTGGTGTTGCGCTCGGCAAGCTGCTGGATCTGCGCGTCAACCTCGGCCTCGTTGATGGTGAATTCGGGAAGGGTGATCTCGATGGGATCGTAGGAGGTAAGCTCGTAGTCGGGCTTGGGTGTCACCTCCATGGTGAAGGAGAATTCCTGGTTACGCTTGAGAGCCGTGCTCGGCGTAGGATGGGGAGGAAACGCGGGGGCGATGCCGCTTTGGTCAATTGCGAAAGGCGCGAGCGCCTCAACGGCATTGGCCTCGATAATGGAGTCGAGATTCTTGATGCCCATCTTTTCCTCGGCGATTTGCGCGAGGGTTTTGTCTGGCGTGGGGTTTATCCCCATGGAGTTGGCAAAGTCGAGCTCCGCGAGAGCAAACGCCTTGTTGACGTCATCGGCACTTGCTGTGACCTCGAGAATGGTCTTGCCATCGGCTTTCTTGATCCTGCTGATCTTCATGAGGTAAACCCACTTCCGTTCCTATCCCGTGCGGTGCTGTGCGCGGGAGTTATTGGCCATAATATGGCGTACGCACACACTATATGCCGAACTGAATAGAGTGTGCGGGGAATGCGGGGTCTGTCCCCATTTTGTTACGCAGCGGGATTGCAGGCGCCGGAAGATGAGAGGGCGGGAAGACGAGGGTCTGAAAATCGAGTGAAAATCGAGGGTCTGTCCCCTTCTTCCCATCCTCTTCTCCTCATTTCATTTTGCGTCAATACGAATTAGGCGTCCTTCTTGGAGACGAGCAGTAAAATGCCTCCCACGAGGCTCACAAAAATCAACGTGCATACGCCAAATGCCACGGTGTTTGGCCTTTTGCCCTTGTAGATTCCCCAAGCGCACACGGTCATGGGAATCATCCAGGCAAGAGGGATAAGCATCCACCCGGCTGTCACAGTTGAGATGATGCAGAAGACGAAAGCGATGAGCCGCAATGTGGAATCCTGTGATGACATGTCATACGTGACCTGGCAATTGTCAACAATCTGCGCTTGATACGCTATCTCCTCAGAGGGCGAGGCATCTTGTCCGGCAGCTGCTTGAGAGCTTGCGGGGCTGTCAGCATAATCGTTGGTCCACTGGTTTCCATCCCAATACCGAAGCCTTGATTGATCGCCCGAAGGATCCGGATACCATCCGGCGCGTGATTCGCTCATGAATTCTCCTTATGTACTGTAGTGGTTGTGATAGCAAGTATAGGGCATTGACAATGAGGGACGACAGCCAATGGCGAGAACGGCGAAAGGGCCCCGGCAAGGAGCGGCAATGCGGGAAATCGAGAGTCGGAAATCGAGGGTCTGTCCCCTCTTTGTCATTCGCTCATCGTATTCAGGAAATCGAGGGTCTGTCCCCTCTTTGTCATTCGCTCATCGTATTCATGCTGCCTGTCCTATATCCATCGAGGTCAAGTGTCACGTGCTTAAACCCTAGCGCTTTGAGTCTTTGGCTTACATCCTCACGAACACCTGGCTCGACAAGACGCGCTAAATCACTTGGTAGTACCTCGATACGTGCAATCTCCCCGTGAAAACGCACACGGACCTGCCGAAAC